>CALMMH010000346.1 GCA_937868145.1 uncultured Phycisphaerales bacterium | reverse complement strand
ACGCCGAACGCAAACACACAATCTGGGCGACTTATGAGCCACGCGGATTCCCGCCCCTACGAAATCGATTTGACCCGTGATGTGCTTTCCGGTACAGTGGAATTGCACCCTTGAGGAAATCGAACGAGAGAGGAAATATGGCGAATATCCCCGAAAACTCGAAGGACATCGAGCTTTGGCTCAAGCTGATTCGAGCCGACGAGGTCGGTCCTGTGACGTTCGGCCGGCTGCTCCAGCGGTTCGGGTCCGTCGATCGCGCGCTGGGAGCTTCGGTCAATGAGATGACCAAGGTCGAAGGGATCGGCTTTAAGACCGCCGAGCGAATCGCCGCCAGTCGCGACAAGTTCGACGCACGCGCAGAGGTCGATTTGGCGGACAAGCTGGACGTCTGGATCCTGCACAGGGAAGACCCCCGCTACCCGGCCATGCTCAAGCAGATCTACGACCCGCCGCCGGTGTTGTATGTCAAGGGGACGCTGGCTCGCGAGGACACGCTGGGCGTGGCGATCGTCGGCTCGCGCCGGTGCAGCCTTTACGGCCACGAGCAAGCCTCGCGATTCGCCCACCTGCTGGCGGCCGCCGGCTTCACGATCATCTCCGGCATGGCCCGAGGAATCGACACCGCCGCCCACAGCGGAGCCCTGGCCGCCCAGGGCCGAACCATCGCAGTGCAAGGTTGCGGCCTGTCCCGCGTGTTCCCTCCCGAGAACGCCAAGCTCTTCGAGCTCATCGCCGACTCGGGGGCCTGCATCTGCGAGTTGCCCTTGCGGGCCGAGCCTCTGGCGGAGCATTTCCCGCCTCGCAACCGGATCATCGCAGGCCTGTCGCTCGGGACGATCGTCATCGAAGCGAGTCTTCGCTCGGGGGCCCTGATCACAGCCAAGACCGCTCTGGAGAGCGACCGCGAAGTCATGGCGGTGCCGGGCAAGATCGATTCGCCTCTGAGCCAGGGAGCCCACAGCCTCATCAAACAGGGCGCGCGACTGGTCGAGTCGGTCGAGGACGTCATGGAGGCCCTCGGCTACGTTGGCGAGCAGCTCAAGGACCACACAACCGCCGCCGCGAAGGAGGCGACAGAGAAGGTCGAAGCCCCGCTCTTCGACACCGCCCGACTGAGTCTCAAAGGCCACGAGAAAACGATCTACGACGCCCTCGGCAGAGAGCCCGTGCACATCGACGAAATCATCGCCGACGCCGATCTCCCAGCCGGAGCGGTCAACGCCGCAGTGATGTCGCTCCGCCTCAAGGGCCTCATCAAGCAGTTCCCCGGCAACCTATTCGCCCGACGATGACCAGGCCATTCCCCTCGTGGGGCAGGCCTCCGTGCCTGCCCTCTTGCTTGTCGCGAACGATCACGAGAAAAAGAGGGCAACCACAGGAAAGTGCCCCTACAGCCCCCTGCCCGGATTTGCCGATAAGAAAGCAGATCGAGAAGAAACGCGCAAAACGTGGAGGAAATGCAAACATGGCAGCAGCCCAAAACTCGACCCCGCAAAGCCCGGCGGGAAAACCTGCCCGGTCGCTTCTTATCGGAGCCACGCTCCTGGCCGTGGCAACCGTCCTGGCTGCGTGGCAGGAAACGACGGCCGCCGCGGAGAAGCAGGAAGAACCCACACGCCCCTGCATGATCCTGCTGGATGCCCGCGTAGTGACGATGAAACCACGCGATCGATCGATGCTGGGGACTTGGCGTGAGGTGACTCTGCACGATGACGAATCCGCCGTCTCCCCCGAAGCCGGCACTCGTCGCATCAAGAGCAATCGCCCCATCAAAGCTCAGGTCTTCACCACAGACGATCTCCGAGCGACAGAGTGCCTGTTGGACAAAGTGAAGGACCTTGAAGAAGACGGGTATCTGCACGTCGTGACGAATCCCCAAGTCATCGTGAAAGACGGCGGCGAAGCCTTTCTCATACCCATCCGTGATGAGTGGTTCTTCTTCCTAGGACCACAGCCGAACAGCAATTACTATGTCACGGGTGGGGAGATATACGTCTGCCCCCGGATGTCGATGACCCTGCATGTCGGCGACGGCAACGACATCGCTGTCGCAACAGCCTTCGAAGTCTCCAATCGGGATGAGATACGACATCTCAATCATCCTGGCACCGATGTTGTCGCGCAACGGACGGAAACATATACGGTCACACTCCAAAGCGGCGAAACAGCGGCGTGGACGGGTCTGGTCCAGTGCGACCCCAAGAATGAACGTCCCTCCGGCCTCGGTCGCCTGCCGTTCGTCGGCGGCCTGTTCCGCGGCCATCAGGCGGCCAAACGCACGAAAGAGACCGTGATCTTCGTGACGGCCTATCTGATCCCGGAGTCACCGCTGATCGTGACACCTGCCCGGCAATGATGCAGGAGATCCCAGAGGTTGAGGCCGAGGTCACGTTCTCGTCGACGGTCGAAACTCCAAGGTAAGCCGGTGTCTCATGGCGGCCGAGGCGTCGGAAACCCTGGGGGCCGGCCCCCAGACCCCCGGCATTTCAGCGCGTTGGGCCAGCAGCACGGTGGTCTCGGAGGTCTCTTGTGCTGACGGCTGTTCTGCCAGGTCCCAGAGACACCTTCGCCGCACAACCATTGTTTCATCGGTGAATCCAGATCGGCTTTTCCATTATCGTGCTGCTGGCGTAAAGCGGAAAATGCCGGGGTGTCAGGGGCGGAGCCCCTGCGAGGAACAGCTTGCCAGGGAGCAAAGCCGGGTCGGCATCGAAACAGGCCTGCAGCACGAGGGAAGACGGCGGCCACGGCCCACCCACCTGTCCCCTCGCTCTGATCTGCATTCATCGGCGTTCACCTGCGGTTGCTTTGATTCGTGACCCGTGGCTCGGAATATGAACCGCGAAAACAGCTTCACGCGTGGGTTAAGAACCCACCCTACATGCTGTCGCCCCATCTCTGTGCCCTCGGCGGCCTCTGTGGCGAAAACGCTCCGGGGCGTGGTCCCGCTCGACTGCCATTGTGGCAGC
>CALMMH010000345.1 GCA_937868145.1 uncultured Phycisphaerales bacterium | reverse complement strand
TTCTGGGCTACGTCGGCGCCGAGCAGGACCAAGCCGCCTCGCAGAGAGCGTGGGGAACCGAAAGTCAGTTCGCCAAGCACTTTGACGCCAAGAACGTCAAGATGATCCAAGGGACCGTGGAGAGCATCGGCAGCTTCCTGCCCGAGGATGCCGCACCGGGTTCCCCCGGTGGAATGCGCATCCGGCTGACGACCGATGACGGCAAGCTGATCACGGTGTACGCCGGTCCGCAGTGGTATGCTCAGCAGAACGACTTCTATGTCAAGCCCGGCGACAAGATCAACGTTACCGGCTCGCAGACCAAGATCGGCTGGCGTCCCGTGCTCGTGGCCTCGCAGATCAAGGCCGGCGACCGGACGCTTCGCCTTCGCAACGAGACGGGTCAGCCTCTGTGGCCGAGTCAACCGGCCGGCCAGGAAACTACGCCGTCGCTGAGGCCGGGCCAGAGCGGCACACAACCGGGAAGCACCAGCACCAGCCAGCAGCAGGAACCGGAGCCGGACGATAAGTAAGATCGGCCATTCCGTTGTCATGCAGCATGAGGAATCCCAAGCCGCAGCCCTCGCAATGATGCGGAGGGTTGCGGCTTGGATCATTGATTCAGATTCTTGTCACGGCTGGGAAAGCCGGCGTTCGAGTCGGTGGTGCCCGGTGTCCACGCCCTGGATTACGATGAACTCGTCTTCCAGGCTTCCCGTGACGGGTCGGTCGTCAACCAGCACGCGGCGATCGTCGCTTCCTAGACGGGGCAAGTAGATCACGCCATCGACGTTGCCCGGCAGCACGACGTTCAGAATGAAGGATTGCTCCGGCTCCGAGTGGAAGTCTGCGTGAATCGTTCCGCGGACCGTGGGCAGGTCCAGGCTGGCGGTCTTGAGACATCCGACCTGCGGCTTGATGCGTACCTTGGCGAAGCCCGGCTCGAGCGGCTGGACGCCCATGAGACAGCGGGGGATGATATTGGCCGGCGCGGCGCCCCAGGCGTGGTTCCAGTCCTGGTTGGGTTTGTACTTGTTGTCCCAGGCCTCCAGCGTGATCGTCGTGCCGACGTCGTAGACCATGTGCGGCCAGCTCCGGTTGCTCGACCGGTCCGTCATCAGTTTCAGGGCGAAGTCGCCCTCGCCGGCCTCGTAGAGGGCTTCGAGCAGATACTGCGAGCCGTAGACGCTGCAAACCATTCCGCGGCTCTTGACGAAGTCCGCCACCGACCGCACATGCTCCGGCGGCACCAGCCCGAACGCCAGCGGGAACATGTTCGCATGCAGCGCGCTGTGCGCGCTGCCCTCGCCGTCGACGTAAAGGCCCTTGGTCTTGTCGAGCAGCTTGTCGTTGAAAGAGCGTCTCACTTTTTCCGCGGCATGGGCAAAACGTTCGGCATCGTCGGCTCTTTCGATCGCGGCGGCCATGCGGCTCATCAGGACTAGGGCGCGATAGTGAAACGCGTTGACGACCGTATTGATGGGCTTGAACTCGAAATCGTCCGTCTCGCCGTAGCCGCCCTGGAGGCCGAGAATGTTGCCGTGGGGCCAGTCGACGATGTCCCGCAGGCTGTCGTTGAGGTGGATCGACGCGATCACTTCTTTGGTGACCAGTCCGGTTTGCGTGCTGATCAGGCCGTCCTCGCGGGCCAGAGCCAGCAGCGTCTTGGCCTGGAGGTCGTCGTAGAAATGCTCGATCGACTCGGTGTCGCCCGTGTACAGATAGTCGGCCCAGGCCATGAGGACGCAGTGGAGGCTCCACTCGGTCGGCCAGGTCGCGTGGGTGATGAGATACTCGTGGGAGCAGCGGGCCATCGTATATTCGCGGTCCACGCCATAGTGGCAGAGCTGGTTGATATAAGCGTCGGCCTCGTAGGGGATTCGCTCGCGGTCGCCGTCGACGTATACGCCGCAGAAGCTCGTTGCCTTGATGCTATACTTGCACAGTTCCCACACGTCGTTGAGCACCGCGTCCGAGGAGACGAAGCGAGAGGCCTCGTCGTCGAACGGGTAGTGCACCGCGAGTTGTCGAATCGAGTCGGCGTCGATTTCGGAGGGGCAGTTCACGATCTCGCAGTAACGGAAGGGCATCACTTCTCCGGTGTAATCGGGCATCTTGATCGCCTGGGGCCCGGTGTTCCGCTTGTCCGGCGTGATGATCGCTCGGTACTCCCGCGTGCCCTGGTCCAGCGTGAGCGTCATCATTCGGTATCGGCGGGAACCTCCGGGGTTTCGGTCAATGGCGTCGCCGGCGGGCACTTCGCCCAGATGAATCTCGACCTGGCGGCCAGCCTCGGGGCTGGTCAACGTCAGCTCGACCGTGCCGAACGCCGCCTTGCCGAAATCGACGAAGTAATGTCCCTCGGCTTTCTGGACCACGCGAGCCGGCTTGATCCTCGTCGTGGCCAGTGGGTATCGCGATGTGTCGTAGGGTCCGTCCAGTCCGGCCGTTCGGAACTCCTGCGCCTGCGAGTACGGGGTCGGTTCGCCGTCCCAGACCCGCACCTTCCAGAAGCAGGCCGCATTGCTCGGCAGCGGTTTGCCGGCGTACTCGATCGCTGTGGATCGCCGGGACATGACCTTTCCGCTGTCCCAGAGGTCGCCTTGGTCTTCATCGAGCCTGTCTCGACTCGACGCCACCAGGATTCGGTACGCCGTCTGTTTTCCGATCGGTCCGACGATCCAGGAGAACTCCGGCCTTGGATCTCCGATCCGCGACAATTCCGGATGGGCCATCAACTCGCACATCATTCCAGTTGGGGCGGCGGATTCCTGGGCAAAGGTCCTTGTGGCTGGCGTTGCGCCCACGACGAGCGTCGCAAGCAACAGAGTCGCCAATGCGGTTCTGTCGGCGACGAAGCTTCGGATTGCGTCCATTTCTCTACTTCTCATGGCCTCGGTCCTCCACTGGGTGAAACTGCGCCGAGCGTTCTGACAGGTCGGCGGCGTCGGCAGAGCGCCCCTCCCTCGGATCGGGACGAAACGCTGGCC
>CALMMH010000344.1 GCA_937868145.1 uncultured Phycisphaerales bacterium | reverse complement strand
AGACCCATGGGGACGGGGTAGTCCGCATCACCTACCAGATCCGCCAAGGCCGCCGCCGTGTCACCGTCACCGAGGAGCGCGACATCTCCGACGTGCCGCTCGGCGCGCAACTGGCCATGTTTGGCTGACCCTTATCCATAGCCGCCGCCTTGTGACCGAGGCCCAGCCCATTCCGGGATTGTTGTTCACCGACACTCCCGATGGGGGGAGTGTCTCTTTTTCCGAAACGAGGAGAAAAACCATGGCGGATTACTACACGCAGTTCAGCTTTATCCTGAGGCTGGACGAACAACAACGCGACAGGGCCTTTGCCCTGCTCCAGCGCCTCGAGCAGGCGATGGGGATCACCTCCGACCTGGACGATCCGATCCACCCCGTCAAGGACGAGCTCACCGCGCAAGCCGTGGAACTCGCCGACGGGATGGGCGATTGGCTCGGGTTTTCCGTCGAGGTCGAAAAGCAGGGGCTGTGGATCTGGGAGGGCGGCGAATCCGGCTCTCCGGACAATGCCGCGGCCTTTGTCCAGGCGGTGCTGCGGATGCTTGAACTGGACGAGATCGTGACGTTCGGTTGGGGCGACACCTGCAGCAAGCCGCGTTTGGACGGCTTCGGCGGCGGCGCGGTGGCGATCACCCGCCACACGACCGAGTGGACCAACACCTCTGCGTGGATGGAACAACAGCAGCGCGGCCACGACCCGAAGCTCGGCGCGATCGGCCCGATGATCACGGCGTATGTGCGGACAAGGGGGTTGAACTGCCCGGTCTGCGGCAGCGACGAGATCAAGGGCGGCAGCGTCGAGGTCAACGAGGGGAGGGCGACCCAGGAGGCGGACTGCGGAAATTGCCAGTCCTCGTGGGTCGACACCTACGCCCTGGACGGGTTCACCGAACTCGTCTACGGCCCGTGCGCCCTGTGCAACCAGACCGTCTTCGAGCACGGCAAGACCGTGAGTGAGGGCGGCCTGTTCTGCTCCCCCTCCTGCGCGGAGGCGGCCACAGAAAAAGAGGTGAGTCATGGCTGAAACGACTCGCCAGCCTGTTCAGCGGCACGCAATCTATCACAACTGCGCCGACTGCGGGGCCCCGATCCCAACCGACGAGCCGCTGCGCGAGCTCACCGGTCTTGGGGCCTATTGCAGCGACGCCTGTGGTCAAGCAGCGTTCCGGAAGGCGGCGCCCTATGTCATGCACCTGTGACGTTTTCGAGGCCACCGACCAACCGGAACAGTGTCGGTACTGCGGCTGTCGCACGGACTTCGAGGAGTTGGGGGGTGACCTTCAACGCCATCGCTGTCCGGAGTGTGGCGCCAGTTACCTCGTCTGCCCACCCGAGGACGACGAGATCACCCTTCACTAACCACCCCGCCGGGGAGGCGACCTCCCCATGACGGGGGTGTCTTCTCCCTCGGCCGTACCATCCGAAACGGGAGGAGACAACCCATGCACTTCGATCTGGAAGGCATTCCGGAATTGAGACGGGGCGAAGTCATCGAGTTCACGACCCCTGTGGACTTCGGCGACTTCAAGGCCCGGCGCTTTGTCGTCCAGGACGGCCGGCATCTGCTGTTTCTCGCCAATGACGAGAACGGCCCGCTGGTGAAGATCCTGGCGACCAATCTGCGCGTCCTGTCCTGGCGCAAGCTCACGCCCGAGCCGGTTTTGTTGCATCCGGTTCCGGCCCCCTTGCTCGCGCCCGAATTGACGTTCAGCCAGCTGGCCTTGTTCTGAAAGGAGAACGCCCATGAATCTCGAACAAATCATGCTCAACGCCCTGCGCTCCGCGGGAGAGGTGGTGCAGCAGCACAACCTGCTCTCCACGGCCACCGAGGACGAGCGTAAAGCCACCATCAGCCGGCACATCGACTGGTGGAACCACACCGCCCTGCCGGTCATGAACCTGGCAGAGGCCACGAAAAAGGAGGGCCGTGATGAAACGCCCTGATCTGTACATCATCG
>CALMMH010000343.1 GCA_937868145.1 uncultured Phycisphaerales bacterium | reverse complement strand
GCGAAGGCGATGTAGAACGGCAGGATGATGTTGGCCAAGGGGACCAGCATCAGCAGAGACAGCGCGCCGGGGAATCCCGCCTTCGTGCAAATTTTCCAAAACGGGATCACCGTAATCAGAACCCCGACGATGATCATCGGGATGATCATCAGAAAGACCAATCCAAGTTCCATTGGGCCGGGCATCGTCTGTTGCATCGCAACTCCTTTCCTGTCCTCGGGAATTATGACGGCGTAGATCGTAGCATCCCGGCACAATGCCGTCAACATGCAGACTAAACAGATATCGCCGTACTACAAAGTCCTATTATGAAGGCGTGGAAAGGAGAAGCGATGAATTCGCCGAATCAAAGGGGCGCCTCGGATCTCCGGGGCCTTTTGGAGTGGCCTGTGGGAGCCACAGAGGTTCGGTCCACCATAAGCACCCCCTGAAACACGGAATTGGTGGTCGTTGTTCTTGTACTGAAGGCTGAAACACAGAGTTCATAAGAAGTGGAATCTTTCTCGATCCAGGCAAAAGACGCCGAGGACCGTACGATCGCAGCGAGAGGGCAACCGAGCGGGTCCCCTCGATGGGTGTGGAGACAAAACACAGTCGCTCCGTGCGGTGTTTCCGCCCTGTCGCCTGCAGTGCCCAGCGAGTGGCTGGGAAAACGTTTCCCGCGACAACGCAGAAGCCCGACGCAGAAATAAAGGAGACGGCGGTTGCGTCGCCCCAGATGGTTCGTTAGAATGCGCACCGCAGCTATGTGAACCGCGCGGAGCGTCCACCGGCTGCGTGCTCATTTTCATATTGTGTTGGAGAGCCTGGATGATCCGTGGCATGATTCTTGGGGTAATCGGGGGTCTGGGGCTATTCCTTTTCGGAATGCTCCTCATGTCGGATGGATTGAAGCAGGTGGCCGGACGCAAGCTCCGGACCGTCCTGGAATCCATGACGAAAAACACCTATATTGGCTTTGTCGTCGGCATGCTCGTCACGGCGTTCATCCAATCCAGCTCGGCCACCACGGTCATTGTTATCGGGCTGGTCAACGCGGGACTCCTCACGCTCAAGCAATCCATCGGCGTCATCATCGGCAGCAATGTCGGCACCACCGCCACGGCGTGGCTGGTTTCCATCGCAGGTTTCGGCGGCCTGGCCATCGAGATGTACGCCCTGCCGGCGATCGGCTTGGGCTTTGTCCTCCATGTGGGCGGTCGCTCGCGATCGATGAAGAGCATCGGTACGATCTTCCTGGGCTTCGGCCTGCTGTTTCTCGGTATCGAGTATCTAAAGGATGCGTTCGAGCCGTTGCAGACCAGCACAGGAGTACAGAGCGTCTTCGTCAAGTACGGCAGCAAGCCCCTGTTCGCCGTCCTGGTCGGGTGGGGAATCACCATGCTGGTCCAGAGCAGCTCGGCTTCGATCGCGATCGTACAACTCCTGGCGATGGGCGGGGCCTTCGGGACCAACTGGCAAATCGCGCTCGATATGGCGATCCCCTTCGTCCTCGGCGCCAACATCGGCACGACGATCACGGCGCAACT
>CALMMH010000342.1 GCA_937868145.1 uncultured Phycisphaerales bacterium | reverse complement strand
GCCAGCAAGAGCGCCGCACACGTCCAAACCGCCCAGCCTCTGCCTGTCTTCATTTGCGAGTCTCCCCTCTATGTTGTGACGATTCACTCGACTGCACCAAGACACAATTATCCCCGGCAGCCCGCACGATCGGACCTCCGCGATTCGAGTCTGCATCGCCTCGATGGACACAGGTTCTTCCTCGAATGTGATCATCGTGCGTTCCACGTAGTGGTTGTAAATGCGGCAGATCCGCTCGGCGTCGGTCAGTTCGGCATCGCGTATCATGCACGGCTCCGAAAACACGGCAGTCTTTGCTGCGTCGAGGACGCAGGTTCATTTCGCTTCCTTATCGAGAACCTGGCCATCAGCCAAAAGCCTCGCCCGCAAAATTCCGTAATCCACGTTCTGCACGGGACAGTCGGCGTCGATCGCCAACGCCGCGGCTGTGGCGGCGCTCTGGCCCAGGATCATGAACACCGGCTCCATGCGAATCGAACCGTAAGCGATGTGCGACGACGAGACGCACACGGGCACCACCAGATTCGTGCACTCCTCGGACTTCGGCGTCAGCGAGCCGAACGCGATCTGGTACGGCCGCGGCGGCGCGACGCCCACGTCGCCCTCATTCTGGACGAATCCGTCGCTTGCGACATACCGCTGGACGTTGTGCGAGTCCATCCCATAGGAACCCATGCCGACCGGCTCGGGAGTCTGGCGTCGGACCAGGCAATCGTTCTCCGTCATCGCATAGCATCCCACCATCCGGCGGGCCTCGCGGACATAGATCTGGTGTGGCCAGCCGCCGTTGTCGACGAATTCGTCGCGGGCCAGGCCCCACCGGCTCATCGGCTCGCGGACGTCCTGCGGCACCCGGGGATCGTTCGCCAGGAAGTACATCAGGCCTTTCTGGTACGTCTCGTGTTCCTGGAGGATCTCCCGCCGGCGCGCGTATGAAGCGTCGGGATAATCGTAGTTCATCCCGATGTTGTCCGTGCTGAAGGGTCCGTGGTTGTTCGTGTCGGTCTTGAAGTTGGGGATCGCGTCGAACTTCTCGAAAACCTCGCGCCAGCCGGCGGCCAGAACGCGAAGCAGCAGTTCATACTGGTTCGCGTCGTAGCCTTCGGGCTTGGGAAAGGGGATGCGGTTGGCCGCCACCTGCGTCAGACACATGCGATAGCAATACGCCTGAATGCGGCGGTCACCCTGCCCGTTCTCCCCCGGCGGCTCCTCGCTGGCCCGCGGCAAAAGCCCGCTCGACGGGTCCCCCGGCGTCACATAGGGACTGATGGGCTTCTTGAAACAATGACCGTGATGGCGAACGTCCTTCTGGACCCCATTGTACTGTTCGCCGTAGCGGTCGTTGGACTCCCGCCCCACGTG
>CALMMH010000341.1 GCA_937868145.1 uncultured Phycisphaerales bacterium | reverse complement strand
TCAGTGCCCGCCGGAGAGGACCGCGATCAGCAGATGCTCGATGGTCTCCTGTTGCCCGACGATGACCTTGGACAACTCGGCGCCGATGCGCTCGCGAGCGCCTTTGATCTGCTCGACCGCCAGCCGTTCGGATTCGTAGGATTCGTTGCTCAACGGGAGTTTCCTTTCTTATAGATCCTATTTGTCCTATCAGTCCCATAGGACCTATGGGACCCATAGGACGGATAGGACTCGCTCTCCACCTTCAATGTGTCATCGCGTAGAACACGATATTGATCCCCAACGGATACGCTTTCTTTTCGCTGAATTCGTGAAAGTACCATTCGTTTTCGCCTTCGCGCTCCCAGCCGTCGCCGAGGTCGGTGTTGTGACAGATGATCGCCATCATCCGGCCCTTGTCGTCGTAGAGGGCCTTGTAGTGGACCTCCTCGGCGTCGGGACGTTCCCACGTGATGCCTTGGCTCCGGCCGGCCAAGGCGGCGTTGATATTGGGGATCTGGGGCTTCTCTTTCAGGTCGAAGACCGCGTGGAAGATCGGGTGCGACAGGGGCAACTCGACCGGCTCGCGGTCCGGGAACACCCGTTTGATCTCGCGATAGAAGTTGTACCACTCGTCCTCGCCCCAGAAGTCGTCGACCATCAGAAATCCGCCGTTGAGCAGGTAATTGCGGAGAGCCTCGACCTCGGCTTCGTCGAACACGAGCCGGCCTGGCTCGAGCAGATAGATGAAGGGGTAGTCGACCAGTCTGGGATCCGTCAATTCGAGCACCAGCGGATCGGGATTGACCTCCAGCGAGGTCAACTGGTGGAGCCGCCAGGTGAAGTTGAGATCGCTGTCGGGGAAATCGGTCGCCCAGCCGCCTCCGCCGCGGCCGTAGAAGTCTCCGCCGTAACCTCGCCCGCCTCGGCCGCCCCTGCGTCCGCCGTAGCCGGATGAATACTGGATTCGCACGAAGGTGAACGCCTCCTGGGCGAATTCCGGATCCAGCTCCCAGTCCGGGACGTCGCCTCGGTCCACGCGATCGTAATATCGCTGGGCCATCGCGCCGGCGGCAGCCAGGACCAGAATCCCCAACAGGATGGCGAGCTTTGCCCTTGTCATTGCGGCGTCCCCTGTCCTTTCCATCCTTCGCTTTCGGGCAGGCTCAGCAGCAGGCGATGTCCCTCGCGGAATCGCGGGGCGTCGGCGAGCGCTTCGAGGACATGTCTCTTGGCCGCAGCCGGGTCCTGCTTCTGGAGGAGCTTCGCCAGGCGGTAGTGCACATCGACCGGGTCGGCCGGATCGAGCAGGAGCAATCGCCCATAGGCGTCGACCGCGGGTTCCCGCCGGTCGAGCTCTTCATTGGCCTGACCCAATCGTCCGTATGCGGACGCCAGCAGGGGGTAGACCGCCAGATAGCGGCGGCCGTTCTCGGCGACCTGCTCCCACTCCTTCTGCTCCATCCCGATCTCCATCAATCGGTCGTACGCATCGGCCGCGTCCGGCGAGAGCTTGGCCAGCGTCGCGAGCGTCTGCGTCTCCTGCTGCGTTTCCCCGAGGTTACGGTGCACCTGAGCCAGGAGTTGATAGGCATTGTCCTGACCGACGTGGCCGGGGTACAGCGAAATCAGCTTCGCGAGCGGGGCTTTCGCCTGTTCCCATTTCTGCTCGGCGATCAGCGTGCGAGCGTGGAGGCCCAGAGCCCAGAAACTGTTGGGATGCTTGGCGAGCCATCGGGCCAGTGCGTCGGGGTCTGCCGGGTCGATCTCCTGACGCGAGGGCTGCTCCCAGTCCACGCCGGGAGCGAGGCTCTCCGCTCGTTTGCGGGCGAAGGCGTCGAACTCCTTCTCGATTCTCTCCAGCGGTCCGGCGTGTTTCACCAGTGCGGCGTTGATCTTCTCGCCCTGGGCCAAGTCCGCCAGAATGGCCTTGATCGAATCGAATCCGAACCGCTCGACGAGGAACTCGATCACGAGCGACGACTGGTAATACGCGAACTGCAGGTGCAAAGCGCTGGGCGGGCTCATGAACGCGGCGCTCAGTTTGCCCACGGGAGTCATCTCGCCGGTCAGGATCATCTGGCGGTATTGCGGGGTCATTCTCTGGCCCCAGATCGGGTCCCGCTGCTGCTCTTCGTAGACCGAGATCCCTTCGCTGAGCCAGCGGGGCATTTTGTTGTCCGTGAGGTTCAGCGTCACGACGTGGGCGAACTCGTGCCAGAGGGTGGCCTGCCAGTTGGCGCGTCGCTGGGGCTGGGGACTGGTGGCGGTGACGACGTTGCCGAAGCAGACGCCGAGGAAGCCGTCGCCGCCGGGCATGCCGAACGT
>CALMMH010000340.1 GCA_937868145.1 uncultured Phycisphaerales bacterium | reverse complement strand
AAAGCGGCTCATCCGACCGTGGTCAATGCCCGCTCGACCTCCGCGGGGAACTCGACCAGGATGAACTGGCTGCGGTGATAGAGATAATCCTCGCCGCTCTCGTCGATCACCCGAACGAAATCATCCTTCGCGGCCTCTTCATCGGAAAGCACTTCGTAGATCTTGCGGACGATCAGCGATGCTTCATAATCCGAATTGTCGATGCACACAGCGAATTGTCTCTTTTCGGCACTCATATCAATCCAGGTAGCATTTGATTCTCATGTCTTTGCGGCCGATGCCGTGAGCCTCGTACCAGTGCAGTTCGACTTGCCTCACCCTGCCATTGGGAAGGCGGACCTGAGCTGTGCCCTTGAGCTTTCGCCAACGACCAGATCCATACATCTTCTGCAGATAGGTCAAATTGCGGATACTCGTCCCGACCGCAATGATCTCAACCGCTTCGATCTGGCTGACGACTACGAACCTCACACTGGTAGATTACCACAAATGCGAACCCAGGGCAACTCTTTTCGGCAATCGGGATCGACGTCTCCAGAACAAAGGGCACTGCTGGACACGGGATCGAGCTGACCTTATAATGTACGTGCATGTATGTGCATGCAGGATAGAAAGGATGGTTTTTCATGGCGACCAAGACGATCAGCATCGACCTGGAGGCGTACGACCGGCTCAAGGCGGTTCAACGAGACGCCGAGTCGTTCAGCCAGGTCATCAAACGGGTGGTGCGAGAGCCGCTGGACGTGCCGCGATTTCTCAAGAAGGTCGCGGATCGGCCGATCAGCGACGAAGCCGCCGCCGCGATTGAATCGCACATCGAGAGACGGCGGCGGCCGTCCGCCAGGAGACGCTGATGGCGTGCCTCGACACCACCATCCTGATCGATCTGGCGGGCAGGAACTCGCCACGCAAGGAACAGGCCGTCCGGAAGATCGAGGAACTGGCCGGGAAAGGGCAGACGCTTGCGACCACCCGTTTCAATGTGGCCGAGCTCTACGTCGGCGTGGCGAGGTCCCGGCGCCCCGAAGAGGACGAGAAGGCGATCAAAGCCCTCTTGAGCGACTTCGAGGTCTTGGAGTTCAACGACGCGGCGGCCCGGCTCTTCGGCTCGATCACCGGTTTTCTCCGGCAGATCGGCAAGCCGGCCGGCGATATGGATGTGCTGATCGCCGCCACAGCCATGGTGCACGGCCATAGCCTGATCACCCGCAATCCCAGGCACTTCAGGCACATCCCCAGCCTGACCGTGGAAGACTACTGATCCGGGCCTGTGTCTTCGAAAGCCGAACTCGTCCTCTTCGGTCGGATCACACCCGCCAAGGTCCTCGCATCGGACGGTCCAACAGGGCACTGGCTTCGGCGTCGTTGACGAATTCTTCTTTCGCCGGGTCCCAGTACAGTTTGCGTCCCGTTTTGATCGCGATTTGCTCCAGCCAGCACAGCGCGTCGGAGCGAACGGCGATATCGATCGGTGCGGCCGGCTGCGTTCGGCCTTTGACCGCGTCGACGAAGTTGACGTGGTGGTTGTCGCTCTTGAAGAGCCGGACGTCGTTGGGGCCGAACTTCACCTTCAGCAGCAACTTGGGATTGGCGTCGATCCGCTCGCGATCGACGTGGACCCAGCCTTCGCTGCCGAGGTACAGGACGCCGTGGCCGTAGCCGGCGACCTGTTGCGGGTGATTCTTGGCGGTCGCGTCGTCCATGTGGACGAGCGTCACGCCGTTGGCGTAGCGATTCTCCACCTGCCAGTTCGTAGCGCAGTCGGTGAGCATGTCCTGAGGGAACACCCCCGTGCCTTGGATCTCCGTCGGCCCGGACAGGTCGGTGCCGTTGCCCCACTGGGCGATGTCGAGATGATGAACCCCCCAATTGCCGATCATGCCGATGCAGTAGTCCGAGATGCAGTACCAGATGCTCCAGCCTCCCCAGCCGCCTGGCGTCCGGGGCGTGTCGGTGTAGGGCCGGCATCGCTCGTAGCAGTACGGCGCCATCGGAGCGGGGCCCAGCCACATCTCATAATTCAACTCCGGCGGGACCGGCTCGGTGGGTTGCTTGGGGCAGGTCCAACTGCCCGGCACGCCCACGAGGATGGTCTTCAGTTGACCGATCTTGCCGTTGCGGACCAGCTCGCACGCCTGGCGGAAGAAGCCGCCGGACCGCTGCTGCGTCCCGAACTGAAAGACCACGCCGCTGTCGTGCACGGCCTTCTGGACAACCTTGGCCGCGCGGAAACTCCAGCCCATCGGCTTCTCGCAGTACATATGCTTCTTCTGCCGGGCGGCCTCGACGGCGATCAATGGGTGCCAGTGGTCTGGCGCCGTGATCTGCACGGCGTCGATGTCCTTGCGGGCGATGATCTCGCGGAAATCGCCGGATGTGACACAGTCCGAATTGTCGTACCACTTGTCCACGACCTGCTTGCCCTTCTGGAGCTGGGTCTGGTGGACATCGCAGACGGCGACCACGCGCACCTCGGGGTTGCCCAGAAAGGCCCGCATGTTGCCGGTGCCCTGGATGCCCAACCCGATACAGGCCATGGCCAGCCGATTGCTCGGGGCCTGCGCCCCGAAAACGGACGAAGGCACAACGGTCGGAAACGACAGGCCGACAGCCGCCGCCCCGGCGGACTTGAGGAACTCGCGACGACTCCACTGGTTCTTCCGAACCATCTTGGTCTGATTCATGGTCATAGGTTTTCCCCTCTATTATGCAGTCAGTTCTGTGCCTGCCTCTGCAATGTAATCGTCTGGAGTCCCTTCCATCTTTTTCCGGATCACGCTGCCCCTCCTGCGGGACGTGTACCTGGTGATCC
>CALMMH010000339.1 GCA_937868145.1 uncultured Phycisphaerales bacterium | reverse complement strand
GCAGACTTACACGCACTCGCTCGATGAAGATACGCTTAAGATAGAGTCCGGCCCGTTGGCGCGGATCGACCTGCAACTGATCGCGATGATCCGCGACGCCCAGGCTTTGCTTCGACGCAACAGCGTCGAGATCTGCGACAAGGTCTTTATGCATGGTTACTCCGCCTCCGGCGTATTCACGAATCGTTTTGCGATCCTGCACCCTGATGTCGTCCGAGCCGTCGCCGCAGGCGGCGTCAACGGGATTCCGACGTTTGCCACACGGCAGTGGCAGGGGACGACGCTGGCGTTTCCCGTGGGCATTGCCGATCTCAAGGAATTGGCCGGCATTGAGTTCGACGAGCCGGCGTACAAACAGGTGTCTCAGTATATCTACATGGGCTACCTGGACCGCAACGACACGACCCTCTCCCGCGACGCGTTCTGTGAGGAGCACGCACAACTGATTCGCAGCCTCATCGGGGCCGACATGGGCAAGCGGTGGCTCGTCAGCCAGTCGATCTACCACGAGCTGGGCGTCCCGGCCCAGTGCGTCACGTACCACGGCTCCGGCCACGAGATCAAGCCCGAGATGATCGACGACGTCGTGGCGTTCTTCAAGGCCAACTCCGGCGACGGCTTTGTCCCGATCCGGCCGCACGAATACCCCTTCGTGGAGTACCGCGAGATCAAGACGGCGCACGTCAACGGGCTATACTGGCAGGGGGATGAGCGGATCCCCGAGTGGTGCAGAGACTTGTTTTCCGGCGGAGGCCACTTCATCATCACAATCGACGAATGGATGGAGGGGCAGGACCACCGGCAACTGGACGCCTTTCGTGAGAACGCCGGATTCGAATTCGTACTGAAGGCCGCTGGGCGTGAGGATGTCCGGATCGTATCCCAGAACTCGGCTGGAACTTGCTCCGCCGGCCATGGTGCTTTCCAGGGCTTCGTCGTCGGCCTGAAGCCCTCCCAATTGGACCAGGTCGCCCACGGCGTCGAGTACACGCTGACGCCGATCGGACCGCGTGCGGAATACACATGGCAGGTCAAGGACGGCGTCCTTCTGGTCCGCCCGTGACTGCGTCGTTCAACGGTCGGCGCGCCGGGATTCAGAGACTTGCCGCGGGGATCATGTGGTTCTTCGATTGCCGGGCGAGCACGGAACGGTACGCCGACGGCGCCACGGGGTGAATCGGGATGTCCAACGTCCGCTCCACATCCTTGCGGTCGGCCACCGCCGTGATCAGAACCGGTTCGAATCGCAGCCGCTTCCAGAGGGTCTCGCCGAGCCGGTTGCCTTCCACATAACTGACGATGAGGAAGTCGACCTCCTGGGCTCGGAAGAACCGGAGGAGACGGCCGAGGATTCGCCTGGCCATGTTCTTCCTGCGGTGCTCGGGGTCGACCCACAGATCGATCAGTTCCCCCGACCGGGGCGGCAGGAAGTCGGCGTGCAGCCAGATCTTGCCGGTGCCCATCGCGACCGCTCTGGACGATTTGATCGGCAGGGCGATGAGCAACAGAGTTTGTTCGTCCTGGATGCGGCTGCGATAGTACTCCCGCAGATTGGCGACATTGGTTCGATTGGGCCTGAGCAGGTTGTCACGGATACCGTCCATGTCGCTCTGCAGGGCCGTCTGCATGCGGATCAACTCGGGGATGTCCGTCAGAGTCGCCTGACGGATCTCGTATGGGGTGTCGCCAACGGACTCCATGGTCCTCCTGATACTGGGCGTCTTCGTTCAATTTGGATGCCTGAAGCGATTGTATTCTTCTCTTGTTCTCGGAGGGAACTCCCGAAAGTTAAGGATCGATAGGGCAAAGGTGTAGGGATTCGAGAAAAATACGTACTGATAACGATGCTTCACAATAGAAGAATCCACAAAGTGGTGAATTGGAGGCCCTCATTCGCCAGTTTTCGGAATGACGCAAAATTAGGCATTTCTCCTAATTGTTTTCCGTAGTCCAGCGGGTAAAGTAATGGGCGACTCAGGGCACGGATGAGTTGGCGAGACCGTTTGCCCAGGAGCGGTGTTTGGCTTCTGGGAGCGATATACGGGTGTTCGTTGTGTCTGCTGGGGCTTCATGGATGAAGGGGTTTTCCAGAGGTTTACAGGCGGCGTAGTCTGCGCCGATCATGCGTGTTGCCCGGTAGGATTCATTCGATGCCTGAAGATCGGTTGTGGAGACGCCGGTTGTCTTGACGGAATCCGACAGGATGTTGGGCCGGGGGCTGTGGAGAGAACCTCCACAGCCCTTTGGTTCTACTCGATGGGCAAGGGGCTTTCCGATTCCTATTTCTGCTCGGCCAAGTCGGGCTCCAGGCGTCGGTTCTCGCGGAGGACCTCATCCAGAGTCAGCTTGATTCGCCGACGGGCGGCTTCCCGACCCAGGATCGTAGCCAGCGTCGCCTGGATGCTGGGCTCGACAGTCGGATTGTCGTAGACGCCGCCTGTGACGGATTTGTGGAAGGTGCCGATGTTCCGCTCGGCGCCCGCCACGTACAGGTTGACGACATCGCCGCCTCGCCAGCCGCCATGGGCGCCGAGGATGCGGACTCGCGTGGTATAGCTTGCCTCCAGCCAGCCATCGGCGCCCTGGGCGACGCAGTCGCTGTGATAGTCCGAATGGTTGTTCAGGTACTCGCCGTGATAATTCAGGACGATTCCGTTTGGGAATTCGTAGATCAGCGAGAAGATGTCGTGCGAATCGCCATGCGGGTTGGCTCGGAGGATCCGGGATACGCCGGTAGCGCTTGTCGGCATTTGGCCCGCGATCCAGAGGGCCACGTCGATGGCGTGGATGCCTGCGTTGACCAGGTAGCTGCCGCCGAGGTTTTCGTCGGCGGTCCAGATCAGGTTCTGCAGGCGGCTCTCGACGTTCCCGGTCTTGGGCGGGTCGGTCAGGCTTTCTTCGTTGTACTCGGCGATGATCATGCCGATGGGCCCGATCGCGCCTTCGCGCACGCGTTTGACGCCTTCAATGAAGAACGGATCCGTGCGGGTCTGGAAGTCGCAGAGGAAGACGCGTTTGTTCGTTGTGGTTTTCCTCGCGGCGTCGCGGATGCGCAGGCAGCCGGGAACATCGCAGCCGAGCGGTTTGGCGATGTAGATGTGCCGTCCTGCTTCGACCGCTGCTTCGACATGCTCGGGGAAGCAGTAGGGCGGCGTCTCCAGGAAGACTGCGTCCACGTCTGCGGAGAGGACACCCTTGTAGCCGAGAAGGCCCGAAAAACGATTTTCCTTAGATACGCCCAAGCGGTCGCCGGTCGCGTTGGCGACCTGCTCGAAGTAATCCGCTACGGCGACAATCTCGTAGCCGCCGTGTCTTTGGATCATACCGGCGATCATCCGTCCGCGGTCACCCAGGCCGATGAGACCGACCTTGATCCGGCTGTTCGCCTGTGTCCCGGCGACAGCCTTTGCCTCGATTGCTGTGAAAGAGAGAACTGCTCCGGCGGAAAGGAACCCTCGTCGCGTGAATCGCCGCATGTGTCCGTCGTTTGCTGCTGTCATTGCACGACCTCCGTCGTTCGAGTTGATCTTGCCTTATGAAGAAGCCGCAGTCCCAGACCCGGCGGCCAGACTATCAGAGACGCGGCCGTCATGCACGTCTTTTCCCCTCGCCAGGCGGAGCGTAGGTGTCCATTCGTGTCTCGAAACAACGCACCAAAGGTGACATGACGACGTTTCTTGCACAGTGGTTGGAGTAGACCGACCCCGACCTCTATCGTGACCGGCAGGTTGATCTCTGGGACTTCGCGGTTCCGACCGGGAACCGCGACCGGCCAGCGAGGCTGCGGCTTTTGCGAACCTGTGAGGCTATGTCTTCAGGCCGGTCAGGTCGGGCTCCAAGCGACGATTCTCTCGCAGGACCTCGTCCAGAGTCAGCTTCATTCGCCGGCGAGCGGCCTCCCGGCCGAGGATTGTCGCCAGGGTCGCGTTGATGCTTGGCTCGACCGTCGGGTTGTCGTAGATGCCGCCTGTGACGGATTTGTGGAATGCATCAATGTTCCGCTGGGCGCCCATAGGATAGAGGTTCACGACGTCGCCGCCGCGCCAGCCGCCGTTCTGCGCGAGGATGCGGACACGCGTCGAGTAACCGGTCTCGATCCAGCCGTCCGAACCTTGCCCGAAGCACTCGCTTCGGAAGTCCGAGCGGTTCTTCAGGTGTTCGCCGCGATGGTTCAGGATCATGCCGTTCGGGAATTCGTACGTCAGCGAGAAGACGTCGTGCGAGTCGCCGTGCGGGTCGGTTCGGACGACCCGCGATGCGCCCATGGCGCTCGTCGGCATCTGCCCTGCGATCCAGATCGCCACGTCGACGGCGTGAATGCCCGCATTGACCAGATAGCTGCCGCCGAGGTCATCGTCGTTGACCCAGATCAATTCCTGAAGGCGGCTTTCGATGGTCGCGGTCTTCGGCGGATCGCGGAAGCTCTCGTCGTTGTACTCCGAGCTGATCATGCCGATTGCGCCGATCTCGCCCTCGTGCACACGTTTGACGCCTTCGATGAAGAACGGATCCGTGCGGGTCTGGAAGTCGCAGAGGAAGACGCGTTTGCTCGCCGTGGCTTTCTTCGCGGCGTTGCGGATGCGCAGGCAGCCGGGAACATCGCAGCCGAGTGGTTTGGCGATGTAGACGTGCCGGCCGGCTTGGACCGCGGCCTCGACATGCTCCGGGAAGCAGTAGGGCGGCGTCTCCAGAAAGACCGCCTCGACGTCGGCGGCGATGACTCCTTTGTAGCCCGAAAGGCCTGAGAAGCGATTGGTCTTGGATACGCCCAACCGGTCCCCGGCGGCGTTGGCGACCTGCTCGAAATAATCGGCCACCGCGACGGGCTCGTAGCCGCCGTGCCGCTGAACCATACCGGCGATCATTCGGCCGCGATCGCCCTGGCCGATGAGACCGACCTTGACTCGGCTGTTCGCCTGCGTTCCGGCGACTGCCTTCGCTCCGACGATCGTGAAGGACAAGGCCGTCCCGGCGGAAAGGAACCCTCGTCGTGTGATCTGCTGCATTTGCCTGTTGTTCGTTCCTGTCATAGCATGACCTCCGTCGCCCGAGTTCATCTTTTCGAATGAAGAAGCCACAGTGCCAGATCCGGCGGTCAGATTACCAGATGACCGATGGGTACGCACGGTTTTCCCGTGGGGAAGAGAGACTCATTGTTGCCCAAAACCCCTTCGGGGGCGTTCCGATGCGAGAATCTTCTTGGCACGGTGGCCAGTTTTGTGTAAAATGGGCAAATAGTAGAAGTTAGCGTATCCGAGTATCCGTCGGTTTCTCTGGAGAGCGGATTTGCGATGAAGAGTTATCTCGTTTATGGGGCAGTACTTACGGCAATTTTCACGGGCCTGTGCATGGCGGCCCCCACCCCGGCGATCGTACAGCGGCCAGGGCAGTGGACGCTGGATGTACGCTATGAACACCCGCAACAACTCGTGCTTCCCTATGGACCCACCGGCGAGCAGCGGTTCTGGTACATGATTATGACGGTCACGAACCGGACCGGGATGGATGTCGAGTTCTATCCGAAATGCGACCTGATGACGGATACGTTTCAGATCGTTCCGGCCGGACGGGCTGTTCCGGCGGCGGTGTTCCAGATGATCAAGCAACGCCATGAGAGCCGTTACCCGCTTCTTGAATCCCTCCAGAGCGTGCCCAATCGGATTCTCGAGGGCGAAGACAACGCCCGAGATATCGCGATCATCTGGCAGGACTTCGATGCCCAAGCCGCCGGCTTCCAGGTCTTCGTGGGTGGTTTGAGCAACGAGACCGCCGTCATCGCGCATCCGGTTGCGTCAGGCGGGGATGGCAAGCCGATGCTCGTCTATCTCCGCAAGACCCTCTCGCTGAACTACGACCTTCGGAGCGATCCGGCTTTAAGGTCCTCGGTGGAAGTGGTCTACAAAGATCAGAACTGGGTCATGCGATAACCCGCACGGTCTCCCCGTTCGTCATCGAACGACACCTTGTGACAGGGTTATTCGCATTTGCGCAGGCTCGTCGCCAGAGTGCGTCGATGTCACTTCCGCGAATCAAATTCTGCGGCTGATTTGGCTTCTGTCATAGGGTTCCGGCCCGTGACAATCTGAGTCTGTCATCACCTTAATCAGTCCCAGGGTCGACATTCCTTTCTTGCGGATGGTAAGGAATTTCCCTACCCACAAACCCCCGAAATTTCTCCCTTTTTCGATTTATTTTGTACACAGCCGGCGTAGAGACCGATATAGTGGACCATCTGTAAAGGAGTAAGCTTTCCTCCCTCGAAGTCTACCCCTTGAATGAAACAGAGGGAACGCGTATGGAGTCCGTAAGGGCTCAGGAGAAGATCCAGTGGCAAAGGGTACAGTGAAGTGGTTCAACGCGGACAAGGGCTTCGGGTTCATCGCCCCGGACGAGGGTGGAGACGACCTGTTTGTCCATCACTCGGAAATCAGAACTCAAGGGTATGCATCCCTCAACGAGGGGCAGAAGGTTGAGTTCACCGTCGGTCAGGGTCGCAAAGGTCCGTGTGCGACCAACGTCATTCCGAAGTAAGCAGCAACGAACAGGGGAGAGAAGTTTGTACGGGACCATGCCGGGTCCCAGGAGAAAGTAGCATGGCACGAGGAACAGTGAAGTGGTTTAACGAGAAGAAGGGTTTCGGGTTCATTACCCCCGACGATGGCAGCGAAGAGCTGTTCATCCATCATTCCAATATCGCCGGCGAGGGATTCAAGACGCTGCACGAAGGGCAGGCCGTTGAGTACAGCCGGGGCCAGGGCCGCAAAGGGCCGGAAGCCACCAACGTCATGCCTGTCTAAGGATTGACGCGAGCCGCAAATGCGGTTGAAAAATAAGGGCCCTGCGAGATCTTGCAGGGCCCTTCTCATTTCTTCGCTCGTGCGTCGGCCACACGTCTTTGGGGGGCGATGCCAAGCCAGGCAACGCAAGATCAGTTTGCGCCGTTGGAAGGAGTCGCCATGTTTGACGGTGGAACCGACGGGCTGCTGCCGAGCGGGCCCGGGTCTGCTGGAACCAAGGATTTCGGAGTCGGTGTCTGCGGCCTCACAAAGAGGTAGTAGAGCCGGCCCTCCTGATAGGTTTGGCCCGCCAGTTGTCCGGCCTGGTCGCCCTCGCCCATGTAGATGTCGCATCGGCCCGCGGCACGGATGGCGCCGCCGGTGTCCTGATCGAGGACGAAGCCGTCGTACTTCCGGACGGAGATCTGGTCGTCCTGCACTTGCGGCAGCGTCGTCGTGAGAAACGCCAGACACCCTCGGGGAAAGATGGATTTGTCGGTGGCGATCGTTCGCCAGGGGGTCACCGGCTCGTTGAGACTGCCTCGCGGCGTGCCTTCGCTGGTCTGGAAGAACAGGAAGCGGGGGTTTGTCTGGATATAGGGGTCCACCTGATCCGGGTGGGCCTCGAAGTAGTCGATCATCGTCGCCAGGCTGATCCGGTCGGAGGCGATCTTGCCGTCTTCCACGAGTTGCGCCGCGACGCTGGCGTATTCGTGGCCGTTGTTGGCGGCATAGCCGACCGTGACGATTTGCCCGTCCGGGAGCCGCACCTTGGCCGAGCCCTGCACGTGGGCGATGTAGGTTTCGAACGAGTTGCTCAACCAGATCAATTCCTGTCCTTTGAGCATGCCCGATCGTTCGATCTCGGCCCTCGAAGGATAGGGCGTGAGCTTCCCGTCGGCGCCGCGGCGGCCCAGCGCCTGGCCGTCCGCGCCTTTGACCAGATCCTGGGGCACTCGGTACAAGGGGTACTTGAATTCCGCGGTCGGCTCATACGAGCCGTCGAAGATCGGCGTGTAATAACCGGTGAACAGGACGGTGCCCTGGTCGTCGCAACCGACGGATTCATAGACATCGAAGCTGGCGAGAATCAGACCCTTGATCTCCTCGGGCCTGACTCCCGCATCCAGGAGCTTGAGGAATTCGTTCAGGCCGGCGACCGCCTGCGCGTGGGTGATCTGGCCGTAGGGGAAGTACTGTTTGCTCGACGCCTTGGAGAGGTAGTTCAGACTACTGCGGATGGCAGACTTGAGACTATCCAAATCCCGCCATCCGCCTGTGAAATCCGGGTATTTGCTTGGGTCCTCGATCTTCCGCAACGCCAACTGCCCGGGCGGCAGAGGACGGTCATACTGCGGCCTAGTCACCGCACGCTTGGTCTGGCAGCCTGTCAGTGCAGCGAGCGACAGGCACAGACCCCCCAATATCCATTTCTTCATCATCGGCCTTTCGATCCATCCAAACACGATTCGTGACTCCTTTCAGGGTCTCCATACAGCGTCCCTATTAAGCAACCGGCGACGGAAAATGTAAATAGCCGTTTGCACCAGGATTCGGATTTGCCGTACGGGGTCGCGGAAAGAAAAAGGGCCGCGCTTTCCTCGCGGCCCTTGGTTGTGATTCTGTCCGGCACGACTTACAGCCACCGCTTGCGCCGCAGCGACGGTACGAGAGAAACGCCCAACATGCCCAACAAGACCGCTCCCGGCGCGGGGACCGGAGGGGGAACGGGAACGCAGGAGTAGTAACCCGGGACCAGGACGTGACTGCCGACGCTGCCGTTGGCGGCCGGGACCGACGGATCGGTATCGGCCCCGATTTTCGCCAAATCGTCGTTGACCAATACATTGGCCTCGCCGTCGACGATGAAACTCCTGGCGTAGAAGTCGCCCCACACCGGCGCGTAGTCCGAATCGAAGCGGACCGTCAACGTCGTCGGGTCGATGTTCGCCGTGGCGAACTCAATGCCGTACAGCGTTTTGGTGAGGTTCACGAAGGTCGCATCGCTCAATTGGTTGTACGAACCGACCTCCACCTTCTGAAGCCAGTTGCTGGGAGAACTGGCGGGCGAGAAAAGGTTGCTTTCCGTGAACGCCGCGTACGGCGAGCCATCCGCGGCCTCGACGATTACGCATTGAACGTCCGAAAGGAATCCGCTCGTTCTCGGGACCGTGATCGTGTACTCATAATGCCACAGACCGCAAGCCGAGGATTGGCTGACCGTCCAGGCGACTTTCGTTGCGTTCCATCTCCAGTCGCCGGGCCCTGTGACGAACAACGTCCCATCGGCGCCGGCTGCCTCCTTGTTGTAGGCCAACGTGCCCGTGTAGGATACAGGCGCCGCCTGCAATGAACTGCAAACCACCCCTGTCACCACAAAAACCAACAAAGTTCTCTTCATCATTGTACCTCATTTCCCTGTGTGTTCATCCATCCCCACTCGCGGCGGATACGACCCTGCCCATCCCTGGGCGTCCACGAACGATCCAGGACTTGAGTCGCGTCATCCCGCCATCAAGATACAGTACATCCCCCTCTGCCTGCTTTTCGGCATTTGCATCCGAATGCCGTTTGGCGCATTCTCACTACGGAAGGGACGTCCCGTCATCGTCGTCGCGCGGCGGCGAGGAACGATTCCTCCCGTTCACCGAACGCGACCGACATCATGTTTTCTTCTTCATCCTGGAAGAATTGCCATGCTCTTCATCTGCCTCCTTGCTCCTCCCCATCTTTCCTCCGTGCACCAAGGCCCCCCGGGGCCCATCAACGCGTATGTCCGCGGGACGTGACGCGACAGGCATAAGAGATGAAACGCATCAAAGGTGTGGATCGCTCCTGGGCTCCATCACTCCCGGTTTGTCGCTCTCCGTAGGCTCCTCCATCATTGCCACAGCGGCATTCCCTTGCGACCCGGACGCTCATTCGTTGTTCACTGCCGGCCCCATTCCATCCTCGGTCGGGGCAACGGCTCGCCGAGTCCGACATTCGTGCGTATTTCTACGCCTTTGCTCGCAGTTTGTCAAGGGCAAACGGGAACAAAGGCCCGAGTCGGCGACGCCTGCATCGTGGCGGGGGGCCCGGCCGTTGTTGTGTCTTGCCCTTCCGCGGGCCGAATATCATAATGGCCGCGTTTGCAGACGAAGAGATTCCGACGTGTCTGAAGAAGGATGTGGCATGGTGAGTCCCCGAGAAGACCGGTTCATCATTCGAATGGTTGACTGTCAGCCGGACGGCCTGGTCAAAGCCAACGCGCTGATGCTGTACATGCAGGAGGCTGCGGCCTGTCACGCCGAGCAGCTCGGTCTGGGTTTTCACGACCTCGAGCAGCGGGATTGTCTCTGGGTGTTGGTCAACTTGCGGATCGAGGTGATGAACACGCCCCGGTGGGGCGATCAGGTGGTTGTGACCACGTGGCCCAGCGGCTATACGCGTTTGATCGCATCCCGCGAATTTGTCGGCCGTTCACCCGACGGAATCGAGTATTTCCGGGCCGCCAGCGACTGGATGATCCTCGATAGAGAGAGCGGCCGGCCGAAGAATCTCGAGAAGCTCGATCTCGATCTGCCGCAGGATGGCCCCAAAGTTCTGGCTGTCGCTCCCTTGCGATTGCAGCCGGCCGAGGGGTACGCGGAGGTCTGCACGCTCCGCGTCCCTTTCAGCGCTCTGGATTTCAACGGGCACGTGAACAACACCGAGTATGTTCGCTGGGCTCTCGACGCGGTCCATCAACAGCTCGGCCGCCTGCCCGAGATTCGCACGATTCAGCTCACGTATCTGGCCGAGGTCTTCGAAGGGAACCAGATCGAGACGTTGATCGCTGTCCGCGGCCCCGGCTCGATCGGCGTCTGCATCCGCAGATTGAGTGAAGGCCTCGGCGTGAACGCGTTTGTGATGGAGTTCGAGTGCCGGCGAGAATAGTCACGGAGGTTGGCATGCAGGCTGATTGGGACGTAACAATTCTCTTGTGAATTCCAAATCGGCATGTCCCTCCGCCAAGGAGTTGACCGCCCGCGAGCAAGCAAATTCATCGCCGTGATCCCGTCCTTGTCCCTGTCTCAGGTCTGCGGTTTGGGACCGATGTTCTTGATGTACTCGCCGGCGATTCGTCCGACGGAGGGAAAGGCGAATCGCCCGAGGTCCACGTCCGCCGGCTCCAGGAGCAGGACGCGCTCGACCTCACTCTCCATCGCCCGGGCCCCCTCGACCCCAACGGCCTCGCACACGAACCCGAAATCCAACGTTCGATACGCGATGCCGCCATAGGGGTAGACGTTCGGCCAGGAGCCCAGATAACGCATGGCGGTCACGTCGAGCCCGACCTCCTCGCGGATCTCGCGGGCCAGGGCCTCTTCCGCGGTCTCGCCGGGATCGACGAACCCGCCGGGCAAATCCCAGAGCCCCTTGCCGGGCTCCTTACCCCGAACGAGCACCACCATCCGGCCGCGCGGGTCGACAATCACGCCGGCCACCGCAGCCGCGGGGTTCATATAGAGCTCGAACCCGCAAGCCTCGCACCGAAGCAGCTTGCTCCCGACGGCGCGCATCGCGGCCGCCGCGCACTTCGGGCAATACCGAAACAAGCCTCCCGGCCCCGTATCGAATGGCATAGCCGACATCAGAAAGCCCCAGTCCTCATGTTCTACGCGACCCACCCACGCCGACGGCGTGGGCGGCACGACGCAGACGCATTCTACCCCGCCCCGACCTCCCGCCGCAACGGAAGGTTCATTGTTCATTGGAGGAGGACTCCTGTTCGTAGTGACGCCGTAAGGCGTTATCTTGGCGAGTTGGAGGCGTCAAGTTTCAAGTGCGAAGTCGGAGAAGCGGCACGCAGGATACACCGAAATCCCGCTGACAAGAGTCCCTCGTGAGGCTATGATAGGGGAGAGCCACAGTCGCCCCGGGAGGATCGAGAGGCGGTTGTGCAAGAGGATTGAGTGGGAGAGATCGAATGGCCCTGGAGAACGAGCCGCTTGTCTTGACGCGCGGCCTGGACGAGTCGCTGTGGCAGCGGTTCGAAGAGAGTGTTAAGTTTGAAGTGTGAAGTCAGAGGGCGGAAGACTCGACTCTGGGCTTCTCTTGCTTCACACTTGACACTTCCCCGGTCGAAGATATGCCCTCACGGGCACACTACGAACGGGGTTGTTTTCCGTCTTCGACGAGCATGTTGCGAAAGTAGAAGTGCACATTGCCGTCGCTCCAGGGTTTGGTGACGATGTCGATGTCGCCGTCTCCGTCGACGTCCGCGGCTTTCGCCTCGTGACATTCTTTGCCTTCGAGGATCACGTGCTCCTGCCACTGGGCTCCTTTGCCATCCACATTCTCCCAGAGGAAGCACTTCTTCGCGTCCTGGGAGAGGGGGCCGCCGCCGGAGTAGGCGTCCAGGTCGCCGTCGTTGTCGAAGTCCGCGACCGCCAGCGAGTGGAAGTCCAGTTTCGTGTGGTCGGCCGTGATCAGGTGACATTTCCAGGACTGGGCCTTGCCCTGGTTCTCGAACCAGAGGACTCTCGCGTCGACCGCATCCGCTTCCGCTTCGACGATGTCGAGGTCGCCGTCTTTGTCCATGTCGCAGGTCCAGACCTTGATCGCCAGGCCGTAACGCTCGGGCCGGTTGCCGCCGGGCGGGGTCAGGTCGGGTCGCTCTTTCCACTGGAGCCCTCTGCCATCGATGTTCTCGAACCAGACGTCGCCTCGGACGACGTCGTTGTCGCCGTCGGCGTCGAGGTCGGCCACGCCCTTGGGGCCGACGCCGCCGTGGATGCCGGAGCCGATCTTGTGCTCGATCCATTTGTCCCGCGGATTGGCGGGGATTTCGTACCAGACGGTGACCACGTGGGCCTTGTCGTTGCTACATGCGACGATGTCGAGCTGGCCGTCGCCGTTGATGTCGGCCGCGACGTCGTCGTGGCAGGGGATGGCTCCGATGTCGAATCGCTCGAAGGGCTCGGTGCGGGGCTTGCCTGTGTTGCGATACCAGGAGTTACCGGTCGCCTGGTCGATCCAGCCGTCGCCGTCGATGTCGAAGGCGGTGCCGCCGACGTCGGTCTGGGTGCCCTGGCCCAGGTCGTGCTGAATCCACCGGTCCGGCCCGTCGTACTCGAACCACCACGTCCGGGTTCGCTCGCCGACGACCCAGTCGAGGTCGCCATCCTTGTCGAGGTCGACCAGCGAGGTCTGGCCCATCTCGTAACCGACCTCCGCGATCTTGTGAACCTCGAACCGCGGCATGGCGGCTTGTGCGGCCGTGACGCCGAACCCCATCGAAACAACTGCAAGCAATCCAATGCTTCTGAACGGCATAGTCGCTCCTTTCCGCTACACAAGTTCGATGCTGCGATTCACATTCTCAATGTATCGTGCTACCGGACGGCGGCGAAAAAAGCAAGCTTTTCCAGGCAAACCCGTATTCACGGATCGATCGTTCTTGACCGGTTTCCGGCGGAACTGTTAAGGTGATGGGATTCACTGGAGGTGGTTTGGCCCTCGGGAAGGTTATGAGGCTGTGGAAAAGGATTCATCGCCTGCTGCCGGATAAGGATTGGTTGCGGGGGACCGTGCTCTACCGGCTGTTCGGCAAGAACATTCTGGCTGGGGATCTATGGCATTTCAACGCGAGATCCGTGGCCGGGGGACTGTCGATGGGGCTGTTCATCGCTTTGACGCCAACGATTCCCTTCCAGATGACCCTGGCCTGCATCGGGGCTTTGTGCCTGCGAGTGAACCTGCCGGTGGCTCTCCTGGCCTGCTGGGTCACCAATCCGCTGACGTCGGTTCCGTTCTACATGGCCGCCTGGCAACTCGGT
>CALMMH010000338.1 GCA_937868145.1 uncultured Phycisphaerales bacterium | reverse complement strand
CGTATCGCGGAATAATCGAATGAACTTCAGGAAAGAAGCTGATGGCGTTCAGAACGGCCTGCCGGCTGTCGGCAGTCTGGCCCGTGCCGAGCGGCACGCTCTTCAGAGCGGCATAGCCGGCCGGAGTTGGAATCGTGATCGAACTGGCATTCCTGGCGTCGGGAGCCTCCCGCCGCCGGTTGGTCTCCAGCAGCCCGAAGAAGAACGTCCTGTTGCGGACGATCGGTCCGCCGATCGCACCCCCTGCCTGATTGTGAACGAAGCGGGGTGTCTTATTGATGCTCGCCCGCTTGTTGAGCAGGCTCACCGGCTCCAGCCAGTTGGCATTGTAATAGTCCCAAACATTTCCGTGCAGCATGTTCGTTCCGGAACGGGTAATCGCCGAAACCTGCGCGCCGCTGTTCCGCCCGAACTCCGCCGAGTAAGCGGATGTCTGAACCTGGACCTCGGAAAGAGCCTCGGCGATCAGTCGGGTCGTCGTCAACGTCACGCTCAAATCGTTGTTGTCCGTGCCGTCAATGAGGAAGTTGTTGTTTCGCGCCCGCTGCCCGTTGGCCGAGAAGTCGTTCGACCCAGGGGCGCGCGTCACGGTCGGGGCCAGAAGCGCCACCCTCGTCACGTCCCGTGTTCCCGAGGTCAGCGGAATGTTTTCGAGCAGCCGCAGATCGATTTTGCGGTCGATGGTCGGCGAACTCTTGGCTAACTCCACGCCCGGCGGAGAATCCATGACCTCGATCATCGCCGTTGCGCCGGCGACGGCCAGCGCCTGGTTCAGGGTCACTTCCTGCGAAGCGCCAACGAGTACGTTCTCCACCCTTCGTGTTTCAACTGCGATTCAGACAGTGGGGAGGGCCGGCGGGCTTAGTCTGCCCTTCTCAAGAATCGCTAAGTTAACTTCTGTCAATCTTTGATCCCTCGCCAGCTCCGACTCCCGCTAGGTCTGCGATTTTGTCATCTAGAATCAAGTTCTTACGCGCCGTCCGGAATCGGGCTGACGCCTGCGATGCCTACGCCTCCTCACGAACCTGGAAAAACGGAGAAACGCCGGAGCGCTTACGGCTGGGTGGTCGTTCAGGAGCGGATGAGCGTGCCGAGCACTGGAGTGGGTGTGCAATGAACCTTGCGGGCAGCAACGGCGAGAATAGGTCCCCGTCCCGCCATGATGGGCGGCGGCGAGTTTGGGGCGGGATGAATGGCAGTGCGGTCGGCTGCGACTATGGCGGCCGGGCATTTTCCAGCAGGGAATATTGCTCTCGCTCGATCTGCAGGAGTCTGTCCCGCAGTTTGCCGCGAACTGGCTCGATCACCTCCAGCAGGATGCGGCCGTATTCCGCCAGCGTGAGCAGACAGAAGCGTTGGCGATAATACACCGCGACCACTTCCATCGTCGGCGACAGCAGTTCCCAAGCGCGCTCCCAAACGCTCCGATTCAACTCCTGACGCCGGCGCAACACCAGGTGCGCCTGGATCAAGGTATAGGCCAGCAGCACGAACAGGACCTGATTCACCACCAACGAGAAGGCGCAGGAATGCATCCGCGTAAGATCCCAGAAGCACTTGTATTGGCGGTGCCGCTCTTCGATGGCGGGGCGCAGATCGTAGGTGGAACGGACCGCGGCGGCCGTCCGGCGCGGCGACGTGCTCACCAGCACCCAGTCCCGCACCTCCCCCTGCTCGTCGCGCTCGCGATTCACCACCGCCGTCAAGGGTACCGGGCATTGGCTCCAACTCAGCAGCCCGCGGCCCATACCCAACAAGGTCTGGGGCGGGTCAGCCGGCACGCTCGCCGCACTGCCGTGCGTCTCGGCTTGCACCTCGGCTTTGCGCTGGGCCAAGGTCTGCTGGCGCTTGGCTTCCCGCTTTACGACGCGAGCCGGTTTCGGTGTCGCCGTTTCTGCCGGGCGGGCTGGGAGCGGACGGACATAGGGTTCCCAACGGAAGTCGCGCAGCCGCGTCAGCCCCAAGGCGTCGGCGTGGAGGTCCATGTTGGCGCGCACCGGCAGGATCGTCTCGATCCGGTAGTCCTGTTGGAGCCGGCCCATCTGTGCCCCGTCGATGAAACCGCGATCCACAATGAGGACCTTGATCACGTCGCGGCCCACCGCGCGGACCACCTCATCGACCAACGCATAAAGAATGGGGCACTCGTGCCGGCGGCCGGAAACAACCCGCGCCGCCACGACGAAGAAGAAGTCCAGTTGCCGGTTGATGTGGATCAGGCTTACCAGCTTGTAGCAGCGGTGCTGCTGGTAGCGCTTGTCGCGGAGATCCACCTTGTCGGGATCGACCGGGTGGTTGTGCTCGTCGAACCACAGCAGGTCCGAGCCCTCGTAGTGTTCATTGTCGGGGACGAACAGGTAGGAGCCATCGCCGATGAAAAGGCCTTCCTCATCGAACAGCCGCAGCGAGCGCAAGCAGCGCGGCACTTCCCGGTTGAACCAGGTGTGCAGCCGGTCCACCCGGGTGTCGCGGGCGAACTTCCTTAGGAAGTCCTGGTCGCAGGGAGTCTGGCGGTCGTAGTCGTTCTTGCGGTTGAAGCCAGGACAGGAAAGCGTGACGTCGCGGGTTTCCGGATGGGTGGTTTTGCGCCCGCCCAGGACCGGTCCCAAGGCGTCGATGAGCCCGCCCGAGCGCAGCACGCGCGGGAAGGCGTGGTAGCTCTCGGCACCGTGCAGCTTGAGGCTGAGTTCGCTGGCCAGGTAGAGCCAAACCGGGACTTCCTGTTTTTCTCGCGGCGTGGGGTAGTGCTCGGCCAGACGGTTCAGCACATCGCGGCGAAGAAGGTGGCGGAAGAAGTCCGCCTCGGCCGCCTCCGAGACATGCTCGAGGTAATCGATCTCGCCGCGGCACAAGGCGTCGAGCACAAAGGAACGGTCGTACTGGAAGGCGACGAGATCCATCAGTGTTTGCGCCTGTGCGCGGCCGGCTTGGGCGGCGGCAGCCGCAGTGTCTTTTCCAATCGGTCAATGGTGGCGAGCATACGCCGCTGGAGCTTGACGAGGGCGGCGCGGGCTTGGCGGAAGCGGCGGTAGTTCTCCGTCAACTGCTGGAAGCGGGCGCGCCCGCCGGTCGGAAGAGTTCGCAAGCGGGTCTTGCCGTGCTCGGACCAGGACAGCACGGGGGAGGCGTGCAGCGGCCCCTGGTCGGAAGCGCAGTGGCAGGAAGGCTTGCCGCAGCGGGTCTGGAGTTCGTAGACAGAGCCCTTGACGAGCTCGCGCAGCGGGAGCAGTTGATCGAGTTGCCGCTGGTGCTCGGCCAGCAGGGACTTGAGGGCCAGACGCAGACGGCTGGCGCGATCTGTTCTCATCTCACCGCCAAGACAGAGAGGTCCTCTCTTTATGTTCTATATCATAACAACATAAAGAAGTAAAGATATTTTTTGCGAAAAATGAGATCGCGCCAAGAAATCTCTTCGGCGGGAGAATCCGGGTTGGTATTCGCTGGCAGCGAGGGAACCGGGGAGTCGCCGGAAAGCCCTCAGTCAGCGGTGTTCCGCCGACCCACCCCGAGCCGGGGCACTGTCAGCCGCGGCGGCCTGTTTTACTGTCTGAATCGCAGGCTCAATCCTTCTCGATGTCCCGGTGCGTCACCTTCGTCGGAAAGCCCGCCACGGTCAGCCGCTTATGGATCGAATCGGCGATCATCACCGACCGGTGGCGTCCGCCCGTGCAGCCGAAGCCGATCGTGAGGTAGCTCTTGCCTTCACGGATGTAGTGCGGAATCAGATACACCAGGATCTCGGTGATCCGCTCGATGAATTCCACTGTCTGAGGGAACGATCGAATGTAACGCGCCACGCTCGGATGCCGCCCGCTCAGCTTCTTGAACTCCGCGATGTAATTCGGGTTGGGAAGGAAGCGGACGTCGAAGACAAGGTCGCCGTCGGCGGGAACACCGTGCCGGTATCCGAAACTCGTCACATAGATCATGATCCGGGCTTGGTCGCGGCCCCCACTGAATTTTTCCGTTATCACCTGGCGCAATTCGTGGACATTGAACTTCGACGTGTTGACGATATGATCGGCCACTGACCGGATGCGCGAGAGTTGTCGGCGCTCGCGCCGGATGTTTCGCACAACGGATTCA
>CALMMH010000337.1 GCA_937868145.1 uncultured Phycisphaerales bacterium | reverse complement strand
CGGTCTTCCGCCGTCTGCGTGGCGAAGGTCAGGCCTTTGATCTTTTCGTAGTCCGGGGCCGCGGTGGCGTAACTGACCGCGATCATCACGATCGAACAGGTCAGGAAGATCAGCACGCTGTAATACTGGAAGTACGTGTTGTTCACGATCCACAGGAACGAGCCTTCCGTGTAGTGGAAGTCCGGGAAGACGCTCTTGAGCTTCATCGGCGTGTCGACCGCCAGGCGGAACAGGCCCATCGCAAAGCCCACCAGCAGGGCCGACAGGCAGCCTTTGCCGTTGAGACGCTTCATGAACACGCCCAGGAAAAAGACCACGAAGATCGGCGGAGCCAGATACGCCTGGACGCCTTGCAGGTAGTCGTACAGGCCTCGGCCGCCTCGGATCACCGGGATCCACAAGAGGCCGATGAAGACCATGACGCCCGTGGCCAGTCGGCCGATCCAGACGAGCTGGCTCTGGGTGGCGCCCGGGCGGAGCTTGTCGTAGAAGTCCATCGTAAAGAGCGTCGCCGAGGCGTTGAAGACGCCCGCCAGCGAGCTCATCAGGGCCGCGAGAAGGCCGGCCACCACGACGCCTCGCACGCCCGCCGGAAGGACCGTCGCCACCAGCATGGGGAAGGCCTCCTGGCAGCGGTCGCGGGCGAGGGCGCCTTCGGCGGTGAAGAGGGCCTGCTGCATCGCTTCGATCTTGCCGCTCTTGGCCAGCGCGAAGGCGATCATGCCGGGGATGATGAAGATGAACACCGGCAGCAGCTTGAAGAAAGCCGCCGCGATCGAGCCGCGACGGGCTTCGGTCTCGTTGGGGGCGCCCAGGACGCGTTGGACGATGTACTGGTCGGTGCACCAGTACCACAGGCCCACGATCGGGGCGCAGAAGAGCATGCCCAGCCAGGGGTAGTTGTCGTTGAAGTACCAGGCCATGCGGCCGGCCTCTTTGACCGGGGCCCAGGTGCTCTCGACGCCGGCCGGGACCAGGGGCTTCCAGAGGTTGAACATCTCGGAGCCGGCGATGGCGCGGAGTTCGGACCAGCCGCCGAGGGCCTTGAGGCCGAAGATCGTCACCAGGATCGAGCCGAGGACCAGGATGACGGTTTGGAGGGCCTCGGTGTAGGCCACCGCGCGGAGGCCGCCGAGGACGGTGTACAGGCCGGTGAAGACGATCACCAGGATCGAGCCGACCCAGAAGCTGTCGAGGTGCAAGGGGCCGAGGTCCAGGTGCATCTCGGGCAGCAGGGCGCCGAAGACCACGCCGCCGGCGAAGATGCCGACTGCGATTTTGGTCAGGATGTAGGCGACCAGCGAGATCAACGAGAGCACCCAGCGGCTGGATTCGCTGAACCTCTTTTCAAGGAACTCGGGCATGGTGAACACCCGCGACCGCATGTAGAACGGCACGAACACCCAGGCCAGCACCAGCAGGCACCAGGCGTGCAGCTCATAGTGCGCCATCGCCACCCCGTCGGTGCACCCCGACCCCGCCAGTCCGACCAAGTGCTCGGACCCGATGTTGCTCGCAAAAACACTGGCACCGACGATGAACCAGCCGAGGTTGCGGCCGGCCAGGAAGTAGTCGTCGGCGGTGTTCTTGCTCTTGAGGATCACCCACCAGGCCAGGCCCAGCAGGATGCCGAAGTACGCCGCGATCGCCACCCAGTCGGCCGTCCCGAACACCTGCCCCACCACCAGTTGCGTCATGTCCATAGACAAACCCTCTACAGGACCCCCGTCTCGTTACGGCCCGGCCGTCGCCCGGCCACGCCCCGCCTCACTTCGTCGAAAAGCGATACACCGTGGTCGTCTTGTACGTGTCGCCCGGCCGCAGGATCGTCGACGGGAAACTCGGCTTGTTCGGCGAATCCGGGTAGTGCTGCGTCTCCAGGCAGAACCCCCACCGATGCTGGTAGACCCTGCCGCCCTTGCCCGTGATCGTCCCGTCCAGGAAGTTGCCCGCGTAGAACTGCACCCCCGGCTCGGTCGTGAAGACCTCCATCACGCGTCCGGTCGTCGGCTCGGTCACCTTGGCCGCCAGGATCAGCCCGCCGCCGCTGCGATTGATCACCCAGTTGTGGTCGTACCCGCCGCCGGCCTTGAGCTGCTCGAAGTCCGCTTCGATCCTCGCCCCGATCGCGGTGTCCGTCGTGAAGTCCATCGGCGTGTCCTTCACCGGCTGCAGCTCGCCCGTCGGGATCAGCCCCGCGTCCACCGGCGTGAACTTGTTCGCGTTCAGCATCAGCTCGTGGCCCAGGATATCCCGCTCGCCGCCGGTCAGGTTGAAGTACCCGTGGTGCGTCAGGTTCACCGGCGTCGCCTTGTCCGTCGTCGCCAGGTACTCGATCCGCAGCTCGTTCTTGTTCGTCAGCAGATACGTCACCGTCGACGTCAGATTCCCGGGATACCCCTCCTCGCCGTCCTTGCTCAAGTACGTCAGCTCGACGCCCACCGCGTCGGACTTCCACACCGGCTTGTCGCTCCAGACCACCTTGTCGAACCCCTTGATCCCGCCGTGCAGGTGGTTCTCCTTGTCGTTGCGGGCCAGCGAGTACGCCACGTTGTCCAGCGTGAACGTCGCCTTGCCGATCCGGTTGCCGTACCGACCGACGATCGCCCCAAAGTACGGAGTCGTCTTGAGGTACCCGTCCAGCGTGTCATAGCCCAGCACGACGTCGTCCATCTGGCCCTGGCTGTCGGGCATCTCCAGCGACGTCACGATCGCGCCGTAGGTCATGATCTTGGCGCCGGCGCCGTTGGCGTTGCGAAGGGTGTACAGCTTGACCTCCTGTCCCTCCGGCGTCTTGCCGAACGCCGTCACGTCGATGTCCAGGGCCTCCTTCGCCTTCTTGCCCTTCCCGCACGGGCACTTGCACGAACTCAACGCCAGCAAAGCCCCCGCCGTCACGATCGAAATCGCCGCCAACCGCCATGTCCTCATTGACATTTTGAACCTGCCTTTCTCAAAGGAGTTTCACGTTTGAAGTCCCAAGCGTCAAGCAACGCCAGTCCCGCCTCCGACTCTGCGCATTGCCCCTTGAGACTTCCCGGCCCCGACCTCAGGCCCGGCCGTCACTACCGATCCGCCATCTTAATTCCGCCTCCGCTATTAGTAAATCCCCATTCGCAAAATGGCCAATCGTAGAAGGAAGAGAGGACATGAGAAAACCGCCCACACAGCGTCAAACGCGGAGGGTCCCGTTCGTAGTGTGCCCGTGAGGGCATATCATCAGTCCGTGGCCTCTCGTAGGGGCGACGCATGCGTCGCCCTCTGCCTCAGGAAGGAAGATAACGCCTTACGGCGTCACTACGAGCGAGGAACTTCGCCTGGATTACCAGGATTACCTCCGCCACCACAATCTGGAGGAATGGCCGCCCCATCATCCGGCCCTCCTGCGATTCAAGGCCAAGCGCTGCGCGACACTGGCGGAAGTCCAAGCCTGGATCAAAGAAGAGCGAAAAAAAGCACAGACCTACACGGACCCACACCGACGCACACGGACAACCCCGTCCGTGCAGGTCCGTGATCGTCCGTGCCGGTCCGTGCAAACCAAAGGCAGTCCATGTCCGTCCGTGCCCAGTTCAGCCCAATTAGCGGCCAACGCCGCCCTCTCGCTCCTGAACCTCAGCCGCCACCTGCTCAAGAACCAGTTGAAAGCCCAAGCCGCCGCCTTCGAGGCCGAAGGCGGCTTCACAGAGCGTCTCTACCGAGTGCGAACCCAGAACCGCCGCGCGCAGGGACGCGGAGGCGCAGAGAACGGAAGATCGCGATAGCCGCAGAAAACGAAAAAAGGCAAAAAAAGGGGAACCCGGAACCGGGCCGATTCGCCTCCCCGTCCCTTTTGCGTCTTCTTTCGTTTCTTTCGGCAAGCCTGCCCCTTTGGGGCGGGAGTCTTTTCGCATTCAAACCACTAGCAACAGGGGTACTCTGCCCGCCCGTGGGCGAGCGGCTCGCTCACATGTCAGGCCCGCAGCACCGCTGTGCGTCGGACCGGAGGCCCAGAGCGCACCCTGGAATCTGCCCTGCCCTGTGCGGCCCCGACAACAGACGGATTGGTATTGACATACTGCCACCCATGGCGTTGAATCATTGTTT
>CALMMH010000336.1 GCA_937868145.1 uncultured Phycisphaerales bacterium | reverse complement strand
CGTCTCGGGCGGGGTAATGAACGCACGGCCCCGAACGCCGTAGTTGTCGGCGCGCCCGGCCGGGCTTTGGAACTTGTCCGTCCATGTCGAACTGCTGGGGTTGTCCGGGAAGTTGACGTTGGTCCTAAGGTCGTTGTCGACACTAGTTCCACCGCCGATGTTGTCCCAGAATTCAAAGAGCACTTTCCCTGCTCCCAGTTCCTGGGCGTCTACGCTGCCGGCGATCATGAGAGCACACAGGGCAGCCAGACAGGTGAGTTTGTGGTTCATACTCTTCTTCCTCCTACTACACAGAAGATAAACTTCCGTCCTGCTCCCTTCGGGTACGCGCCGAAGGTATGCATCGCTCGGCAACCGCAGGGCCATTGCATGCGCGATGAGGCTTGCCGAAACCTGAAAAATACGGAAGAATCACGTGCCAACCACGACCGGTGTGTGCTGTGCAAACAAACCCTCCACAGGCATCAAATCCGACACAAAACAGAATGTGTCAGACTTGAGGGACCGGTCATCCAAGACACCAACGCTATCAGCTCCGATACGCCTCCGCGTATCCAGATGCTGCCATTCACGGCCACCAAACCCGAAGTTCGTGTGCGAACTCAGGGACTCACGTCAACACAATGAAATGACACTCTATTTCTGTTCGGCGTATGCATGTGATTAGGGACGCCTATCTCAATTGAATATCCAGTCTACCACGTTGATGTCCCACACGCAAGCCATAAGCCGCACCGGCTGCAAAATTTTTCTATCCCCTGTCGGCCGCAGGGGGTTTGCCGGAGACGCTTTCTCGCGAGGCTGCACGGCCATGGAGAACGCACGTCACGACGTCCTCAAAACTCGTGGGAAGTCCTCTCGCACCCATGAGTTCGATTTCGCCTTTCACCTTGAATCGTTGGTTTGCCGGGCCTACAATAGCCTCTGATCCGGCTGTGTCGCCGACCGAGCAAATACGCCGAGGTGATTGTGAAAGGGGCAATTCTCATGAGCATGCATAGTGAGTTTTCAGGGGAGAGAATTCAGTCTTTCAGCCGTCGGCGGTTCATCGCCGGCGCCATAACCGGCGCGGGCGTTCTGGCCGTAGGCCGTTCCTCGATTTCACAGGGGCAGACCGCTGCAGGGTCGTCCCCGGCCACCCAGATCGTGACGCTGGGCCGCACGGGGATCAAGGCGTCGCGACTGGCTCAGGGCACCGGCTGGAACGGCTCGGCACGCTCCTCGGCGCACACGCGACTGGGCGAAAAGGCCTTCACTGAGCTGATTCGCCACGGCTTGGAGCGGGGCATTGCTTTTATGGATTGCGCCGATTTGTATGGATCGCATCCTTATCTGAGGACCGCGCTCAACGGCGTGGCCCGCGAAAAGTACATCGTGCTCAGCAAGATCTGGCCTCGGACGGAGTACTGGAATCTGGCCTCGGGCGGGGCCCAGAAGGAAGTCGACCGTTTCCGCCGGGAACTCAATTCCGATGTTCTCGACATCTGTCTGATTCATTGCATGGGCAGCAGCAACTGGCCGGACGAATACAAACGGGTCTGCGAAGAGCTGGCCGAGTTGAAGGCCAAAGGCGCGGTCCGCGCGGTAGGCGTGTCCTGCCACGATCTCGGCGCTCTGAAGGTGGCCTGCACACACCCATGGACGGACGTCATCCTGGCCCGCATCAACAACGTGGGCAAGGAAGCGGCCATGGACGGATCGGTTGACGAGGTCGCCCCGATCCTCCAGCAGGCCAGGGCCGACGGCAAGGTCATTCTCGGCATGAAGATCTTCGGGGCCGGCAAGTTGACAAGTCCCGAGCAGAAGGACGCCTCGCTCAAGTATGTCTGGGGCAACGGCCTGGTGGACGCCGTGACGATCGGAATGCTCAGTCCGCAGGAGATCGACGACACGATCGAGCGGATGAACAGGGCGCTGACTGCCTGATCGGCCGCTTGGAGGCGAGCCGGGATGGCCTGACGGGGGTTCTTGGTTGTGTTATGCGCGGACGCTGACGCATCGCCATTTCCCATTCGCTATTGTCCCTTGTTGTACTGGGAATACCCAGTCCCTGCGTTGTGTGAAGGGGGTCGTTCTGCTATAATAGAAAACCGGTAGGCGGAATCGGGCCGGCAGCTCGTGCCCGCTGTAGCGGTTTTCCCTTCAGGAGCGGTGTACGGGTGTGGAGATGCGATGAAAGCAGTGTTCGCGGGATGGGTGTTGTTCGTGAGCTGCCTGCTCTGTCTTCCTGGGGCGGCGAGGGCTGGAAAACCGGTGCCGATGGAGGCAAATGGGCCCCTCATCACCGAGTTTGTTGCGTCCAATGATTCGAGCCTTGTCGATTTCGAGGGGGAATCCTCCGATTGGATCGAGATCTGCAATCCGACCGGCGAGACGGTGGATCTGGAGGGCTGGTTCCTCACGGACGATCCAAGCGACCTGACGAAGTGGGAAATCCCGGAAGTGGAGCTTGATCCTGGCGAATATCTGGTGGTCTTCGCTTCCGGCAAGGATTTGCGAGACCCGGCGGGTGAGCTTCATACGAGTTTTTCGCTCCAGGCCGACGGCGAATCCGTGGCTCTTGTGGAGCCCGACGGCCAGACCGTTGCGTCCGTCTATCGCGACTATCCGCCTCAACTTGAAGACATCTCCTATGGGCTGGGCAGCGGCGCTGTCGTGTCGCAGAGTGAAACGAAGCTTGTCATCGAGGGTACGGCCGCAAAGGCTTTGATTCCGATCAGCGGCGCGCTCGGCCAGACCTGGACGCTGGCTGCATTCGACGACTCCTCGTGGCAGGCTGGGACAACCGGCATTGGGTACGATTACCTCGGATACACCGGGTTGGACGTGAGCGCCATGCAGGGCCGCAACCAAACGGTCTACATCCGGATTCCCTTCACCGCGACCGATACGACGGACTTCGGCAAGCTGGTCCTACGGATGCAGTACGAGGACGGGTTCGTCGCCTGGCTCAACGGGAAGGAGGTGGCCCGGGCCAACGCCCCGGCGACTGCGCAACTGACCTGGAATTCCGGAGCCACTGCGACCCGTGAAGATGCGGAAGCGGTTGTCGCCCAGGAATTCGACATTACAGCGTCTAAGAGCGCATTGGTAAAGGGCAGCAACGTCCTGGCGGTCCAGGGCCTCAACTCCAGCCTCAGCAGCTCCGACCTGCTCATCCTGGCGGAACTGGTGGCGGTCCAGACGCAGCGGACCGCTCTGGCGGCCCTTGTCGAGGGATACCTGCTGGAGCCGACGCCCGGCGCCGCAAATCAGGGATCGCTGGCGCAGGTCGGTCCGCTGATCCGCAACGTCACGAAGGACCCGGCGTCGCTTGCGGCGGGCGAAGACTTGGTGATTGCTGCGGAAGTGTCCACGACTCTGGCGGCGATCGACCAGGTTCAGCTGACGTACCGGGTGAACTACGCGACTCCCTCCAGCCTTCTGATGTTGGATGACGGCCAAGGCTCCGATGCCGTCGCAGGCGATGGCCTCTACACGGCGGCAATCCCATCGCAAGCCTACAGCGCCGGCAAGATGGTCCGCTGGTGTGTCGAGGCCTGGGATGTGGCGGGCACTGCGTCCCGCAATCCGCTGTTTGCCCTTGCGACCAATTCGCCGCAGTACTATGGAACGGTTGTGCAGGATCCCGCGGTACAGTCGTCGTTGCCCGTCTTCTCGTGGTTCGTCGAGAACGTCGGCGCTTCGGAGACCCGAAGCGGGACCCGCGGATCGCTCTATTACGATGGCGAGTTCCACGACAACATCGGCATCCACATTCGAGGCGGCAGCACGTCCGGCGCCGTCAAGAAGCATTTCAAATTCAAGATGAACAAGGGCTATAAATTCCGCTACCGGGATGGGGTCGAGCGGGTGAACGAATTCAACCTCAACAGCACGTACAGCGACAAAGCGTACCTGCGTCAGCCGCTGGCGTTCGAGGCCTACGATTGGTGCGGTTGCCCCGGCAGCGAGTCGTTCCCTGTTCGCGGCCAGCGAAACGGGCAATTCTTTGGCGTGCAGGCCTTCATCGAGGAACCGGAAGAGGAACTCTTGGTGCGGGAAGGCCTCGATCCTCGCGGCGCCCTTTACAAAATGTACAACACCTTCTATGCCGGGGGTAGCGCCGAGAAGAAGAGCCGTCGGTGGGAGGGACGCCAGGACCTCGACGAGTTCTGCACCAGCATCAACGGTTCCAGCGGCACAGCCCGGCACAACAACCTCTTCGATCGGGTGAATCTTCCGCTGACGCTGGACTACCTGGCCGCGACGGTTCTGTCGCACCAGAACGATCACCCGCACAAGAATCACTACCTCTACCGCGACTCGGACGGTTCGGGCCAGTGGTGTTTCATGCCGTGGGACCATGACTTGACGTGGGGCTCCAACTGGATCGGCGACCAGGGCGGTTCTTATGGCGACGTCATCTACGCCAACGATGACCAGGTGCCCGGGCGGGGCGCAAATGTAAAACCCTCGCATCCGTTCGTGGGCAAGGCGGATTGCCAGGAATGGAACGCCAACTGGAATCGGCTGACCGATGCGCTGCTGAATGACGCGACCGTACGCGAGATGTACCTGCGACGGTTGCGGACCGTGATGGATGAGTTCCTTAAGCCGGTCGGCATGCCGTATGACGACTTGTTCATCGAGAATCGCATCGACGAACTGGTTGGGCAGATGACGCCGGATGTGGCCCTGGATTATGCCAAATGGGCGAATCCGTGGACCTGGGGCGGGCAGGAGGGCTATCCTCGCGACCAGTCTTTTGTTTATGCGATCAACGTGCTCAAGAATGATTACCTGGCGGTGCGCCGGGTTCACTTGTTCCTCACGCACAATGTGGACCGGGTCGCCCAGTACAACATCTCGGGTTCCTACTCCGCGGCGATTCCCAATGCCCAGCCTGCCGATGCGTCGATCCACTTCGGCGTCTACGAATACGATCCTGCCTCGGGCAACCAGGACGAAGAGTACATCGAGCTGGTGAATCCGAACGCGTACGCCGTGG
>CALMMH010000335.1 GCA_937868145.1 uncultured Phycisphaerales bacterium | reverse complement strand
CGGCGCCAAACGAGGAGACTGGAACGGCGGCACGATCAACCTGGTCTTCGTGGACTCCCATGTGGAACCGACACGTTCGGCCCTGCAGTTGACGCCAAGCGGCGAGACGGACAGATCCGAGACCGAATACGGCCGGTTCGAGAAATTCTGCTGGCCCTTCAAGAAGGCGCCGTGACAGGGAACCGTCACGAAAGACCAAGAGCTTTCTCACGTGGCCGGTGCAGTCGGCGGTAACGAGGCCGCATCCCAAACGCCCGACCTTTGGGGGAACGGTCCCCCAAGGTCGCGACCCCGCTTTTTTTGCCCGCGACGCGGTTTTTCTTTGACAGGGACGGGACGCGGGACTACATTTTCCGCAATTCTTTGTCCAAGGATTGGAGGTTTATTCAATGCAGGAATATGAAGAACTGAAAAGACTGGTGGCCGAAATTGAATCGGATATCAACAAGGCCGAGGGCGGGAACAAGGCAGCCGGGACCCGTGTCCGCAAGCAGATGCAGACGATCAAGCAGGCCGCTCAGATCGTCCGAAATCGCGTCCTTGAAATCAGATCGACCGACTGACCTGATCGACGGAACGAGTTCGAAGAAGTGTCTCTTCACGCAGGCGCCATCGCCGGCGTATGACTCGCGAGATTGATTTGTTTTGTATGTACATTCCAGGCATCATGAGAATGTCGCCGGTGGATCGTCTGCCCTGAGGTGTGTTATGCCCCCTTCCCTTTTATTCGATTTGAATCAGATTGACCTGAACGCCAAGCCCCAGTACGACCGGGACGCCATCTGCCGGGTTAACCCCCAGCGATACGAGATGCAGCAGCTCGACGGCATCCTGTGGTATGACAAGGACAAGGGCTGCGTTCTAGGCTACAAGGACGTGACGGACAAGGAGTTCTGGGTCCGCGGCCACATTCCCGGCCGGCCCTTGATGCCCGGCGTCATCCAGATCGAGTCCGCCGCCCAGTTGCTCAGCTGGTTCGTCAAGGAAATCTACCAGGAAGAAGGCTTCGTCGGTTTCGGCGGGATCGACCGGACAAAATTCAGAGCGGCGATCGAGCCAGGCCACCGTCTGTACCTGCTGGGCCACGTAACCGAGGCCCGAAAAGGCAGAAGGTACGTTTGCGACGTACAGGGCGTGGTCGATGGGAATCTCGCCTTCGAGGCGACGATCTCCGGCATGAAAGTGTAGACATTTACTCTTGACGACTTACCATTTACGATTTGGGGTATCCGCCTGCACGCGGCTACTCAGATCGTGAATAGTAAATATCAAATCGCAAATCTCAATAGCCCCAAGGGGATTTGAACCCCTGTCGCCGGGTTGAAAACCCGGTGTCCTAGACCTACCTAGACGATGGGGCCACGCTCGAAATCTACAACTTGCGATTTTCTCTTTACGATCTGGAACTGATGCTCCTCAAATCGTAAATCGTCAATCATAAGTCGTAAATCCTTACAGGCTTATTGCTCCGACGGGGCAAGCATCCACGCACACGCCGCAATCGACACAATTATCCGCGTTCACTTGTGCCTTGCCATTGACCATGCTGATGGCGCTGCTCGGGCACTCGCTGACACAACTTTCGCATGCGGTGCACTTCCCTTTATTGACTTCGGCCGGCATTCAGCAACCCTTTCAAAGAACGACCTCAAACCGTTGTACCAAGAAAGACGGAATCATACCGCATCTTGGCGAGATTACAACCGAAATTTCGAAAAGTCGGGCAAAACTGTTTCGGAAAAGAACGCCATTTCGGCATTCGAAACGTGGAGTATAGTACCCCCGGCGTCTCCACGGCGTTTACGGACTTGGCCGGGTCGTGGTTTGGGGAAACTCGGGACGGAACGCCAGCCCCCTGTCACATGTCGGGAACAACTTCCGGGTAGAATTGGCCCGTCGGACTGATCTTAAAGACGTAGATCAAACCCTCCCTGAGTTTCTGGTAGATCACGCTGCCGTAAATGGCCTTGATCCCATGCTCGTGAAGCTTCTCAGGGTCGTTGGCCAGATCCCAAATGCTCGACCAGAACATCTCCTGGTGCTTGATGGGCAACGCTTGAAGCAGCCCTGTGTAGCGCTTCGGCTCGGCCCCGGGCTCTTCGATCGCGAATCCTTCGCCGGGTGGCATTCTCTCCCCGTACACGCGACGCCAGAGATACAGGGCTCGGGACTTCCCATCCGCCACCAGCTTATTATCGAATTTGACGACTAGACCGTCGAAGTGGACAACATCCCCCTCAATGGTATACTCCTTTTGGAGGATGACCTTCGTCTTGTCGTCACGAGCCGTTTCGACAAAGCGGATCGTGGTCAGCAATTGCCCGTTCTCGTCCCGTTGGGAGATCACCTTGGCATAGCCGATCTGGTCCTCGTCGGTCAGGTTGGAAATTGCCTGTTTGAGTTGCTTGTTCTCGGTAAGCAGCTCGTGAATGGTCATCGCCCCACGATAGAGCCCAGGACCGATAAATGCGGCGGCCGCGACAAAGAGAGCCGCGAAGCCATACGAGAACAGTCGCATCTTCTTCAAGAGATATGTCATGCGTTGTTGACCCACCTGCCCATGACCCCTATTACGAACCACTCCGCCGGAATGTTTCATCGGCCCGGCCGGACAAGTTTCTCCACCGAAACACGCGTTCCGCCTCAAGTTTCGCCAATATCCATTGCATTATCCGCCGATATCTCCTATTATGACGCGTCAAAACCTAAACCGGTTGGAAGGATAAAGACCTATGGATAGGGTACGATCTCAGCTCGCACAAATCAGCCTGCTTATCGGCCTCTTGGCGGTCTCGGGATGCTATGAGCCCGAGCCCAAGCCGTTGATTATCGGCGAAGTCCCGCCCCTGATCTTGCCGCCACCGGAAGCTCCGCCGGCAAAGCACCACGTCATCGGACGCTCGGTGAAGGGCCGGCCGATCATTGTCCAGACCTTGGGTGAAGGCGAGGATACCGTCCTGATCATGGCCACGATCCACGGCAGCGAGTCCGCCGGAACGCCGCTGGTGGACCAGCTCATCGATCATCTGCGACACAACCGCGATCTGTTGCAGGGTCGCCGCGTCGTGCTGTTGCCGATCGCCAATCCCGACGGTATGGCCGCTGGGACGCGGGAAAATATCCGACGCATCGACCTGAATCGCAACTTCGAGACTCCCAACCGTGTGAACGACGAGACCAACGGCCTGCGGCCTCTGTCGGAACCGGAATCCAAGGCTCTGCAGAGCCTCATCAAGGAGTATAAGCCCGACCGAATCGTGAGCATCCATCAGCCGCTCACTTGCATCGACTACGATGGTCCGGCGCGAGCCCTGGCCACTCGCATGGCTCAGTACTGCAATCTACCGGTCAAAAAGATCGGCGCCAGGCCCGGCTCGCTCGGTTCTTATACCGGCGAAACACTCGGCATCGCGACGATCACGCTCGAACTGCCCGCCGAGGCATCCAAAGACGGCGAACAGGCCCTCTGGGACAAGTACGGCAAAGCCCTCCTGGCGGCGGTCCTGTACCCGGAACACCCGTTCTGACACACGGCGGCAACTGACGCAATTTGACCTTCACAGATGGCACGGACAAACAGATTTGTTCGTGCCATCTGTCTTTATGCACCTGCCATTGGACGCGTAGGGATCCCCCCTGCCGATTGGACGTCGATTCAAATCAACGGCATCTGCTTGATTCGACCCGTTCGGCGATGTATCTTGTGTTCGGCTGAGCCTCCTGCAAACAAGCCCTGCCCCTGCGGCATATAGAGAACATATCCGTGCTGTCCGCAGAGGAGGCATTCGGAGCAACGAGGTGGGAATTCGGTTCTGCCCCGCAGTTTTGCGTCATGATAGGCGATATGGGTATCTACAAGCTGAACAATCAATACCAGCCCTCCGGCGACCAGCCGCAAGCGATCGAGCGGCTCGCAGGAGGTTTGCGCGAGGGGAAGAAGTTCCAGACCCTCATGGGCGTCACCGGCAGCGGCAAGACCTTCACCATGGCCAACATCATCGCCGAGTTCGACCGGCCCGTGCTGGTCATCTCGCACAATAAGACGCTGGCCGCCCAACTCTACGAGGAGTTCAAGGAGCTATTCCCCCAGAACGCAGTGGAGTATTTCGTCAGCTACTACGACTATTACCAGCCCGAGGCGTACATCCCGCAACGGGACATCTACATCGAAAAGGACGCCTCGCGGAACGCGGACCTCGATCGGCTGCGGCTCTCGACCACGACGAGCCTGTCGTCCCGCAAAGACTGCATCGTCGTGGCGTCGGTCTCGTGCATCTTCGGCCTGGGCTCGCCGGAGGACTACAAAGCCAGCGTCGTGGCCGTCCGCACGGGCGAGATGCAGGAGCGAAATGTCCTTCTCGGCCGCCTGGCCGACATGCAGTACGCCCGCAACGACATCGACTTCCAGCGGGGCACGTTCCGCGTCCGCGGCGACGTCGTCGAACTGCACCCGTCCTACGAATCGTTCGGCATCCGCATCGAGTTCTTCGGCGACACGGTCGAGCGGATCTGCTACATCAATCCCGTCTCCGGCGAGATCCTGGCCCAGGAAAGCCAGGTGTTCGTCTACCCGGCCCAGCATTACATCATGCCCAGTGAGCGAATCCAGCCGGCGGTCGAGGGGATTCGGGCCGAGCTCGAGCAGCGACTCATGCAGTTTCGCGGCGAGGGCAAACTGCTGGAGGCCCAACGGCTCCAGGCCCGGACCATGTACGATCTGGAGATGATCGAGGAAGTCGGCTACTGCAGCGGCATTGAGAACTACGCCCGGCACCTGGCGGGCCTGCCGGCAGGGTCGCGCCCGTATACGCTGGTCGATTACTTCCCGAAGGATTTCCTGCTCTTCATCGACGAATCGCATGTGACCATCCCGCAGATTCGGGCGATGTGGGCGGGCGACAGGAGCCGCAAGGAGGTCCTTGTCGAGCACGGCTTCCGGCTGCCCAGCGCGATGGACAATCGGCCGCTGCGGTTCGAGGAATTTCAGGAGAGATGGAACCAGGTGATCTTCGTTTCTGCGACGCCCGCCGCATACGAGATGGACAAATGCGACCACGAGGTGGTCGAGCAGGTCATCCGCCCGACCGGGCTGTTGGACCCGACGATCTTCATCTTCCCGGCCGCCAACCAGGTCCAGCACCTGCTCGACGAGATCGCCCGTCGAGTCGAGGTCAAAGAGCGGGTCCTGGTGACCACGCTGACCAAGCGGATGGCCGAGCAGCTCACAGACTACGTAACAAAACGAGGTTTCCGCTGCCGGTTCCTGCACAGCGAGGTCGAAACGCTCGATCGGATCGAGATTCTGCGGGACCTTCGGCTCGGCGAGTTTGACGTGCTGATCGGCGTCAACCTCCTCCGCGAGGGCCTGGACCTGCCCGAGGTCTCGTGCGTGGCGATCCTGGACGCCGACAAGGAAGGCTTCCTGCGGAGCCAGACCTCGCTGATCCAGACGATCGGCCGGACCGCCCGAAACGTCAACGCGACGGTCTTTCTGTACGCCGACAGGGTCACCGACTCCATGCAGAAAGCCATTGACGAAACGAATCGCCGTCGTACAATTCAGACTGCGTATAATCAGGAGCATGGAATCACGCCTGAGACGATACGCAAAGAGATTCGCAAGAGCCTCACCGAGCAAATCAAGGCGCGGAAGATCGCCCAAGAGGCGATTCAGCTCGGCGATTCCGAATACGACAAGGTCGAAATGGCCGGCCAGATCGAACACGAGATGTTCGAGGCCGCCGAGGCTCTCGATTTCGAGCGGGCCGCCGCCTTGCGGGATCAGTTGCGCCAGTTGAAGGAGTTGCCCGAGCTGATCGTCACCAGCAAAACGAAAAAAGACGTCGCCCGCAAGACCCGGGACAAGCGAAAGGCGAAGTCCTGATGTGACCGTGTGCGGAAATTCCGCGGAAGAATCCGCCACAGAGGTCACAGAGAACACAGAGAAACATGAAAAGGACGGAGCACCGGTTCTGGGTTCCCCTCTCTCTGTACCCTCTGTGTTCTCTGTGGCCCAAAAGGCCCTGGGAAAA
>CALMMH010000334.1 GCA_937868145.1 uncultured Phycisphaerales bacterium | reverse complement strand
GTGAATGCGATCTTCATGTTGTTGCCTTTGCCCGGGTTATTTCGGGCAGTTCTTGAGTACCATGAACCAGTCGAGGACGCGCATGCCGGCTTCGGGATGTTCGGTGCGATCCTTGGCCGTGCCGCAAGAGCCCGCCGGAGGCACGATTACCTCCTGCCCCGGCTGCCAGTTCGCCGGCGTGGCCACGTTGTGCTTGTCCGAGGTCTGCATGGCCACGAGCAGGCGCTTGACTTCCTCCATGTTCCGGCCGTTGCTCAGCGGATAGTAGAGGATCGCGCGCACCTTGCTCTCGGGGTCGATGATGAACACCGCACGCACGGCCTGGGTCGTGCTGGCCGCGGGCTGGAGCATGCCGAAGGCGCGCGACACCTCCATCGTGAGATCGCTGATGACGGGAAACGTCACCTTGATGTCCTTCATCCCGTTGAACGCAATCTTCTCCTTGATGGTGCGCAGCCACGCGATGTGGCTGTAGGTGCTGTCGATCGAGAGCCCGATCAACTCGCAGTTGAGGGCCTTGAATTGCGGCATCATCGTGGCGAACGTCATGAATTCCGTCGTGCACACGGGCGTGAAATCCGCCGGATGGCTGAACAGAATCACCCATTTGCCCTTGTAGTCCTGGGGAAAATTGATGGGACCCTGGGTGGTCTGCGCCATAAACGCCGGCGCCTCTTGCCCAAGGAGGGGAAGCGACACCCCGCCCGACGCCTCGACGGCCGGCCCGGCCTTGTCCATTCCCATCAACAGCCCCAAACACAACACTCCCGCCATGCTCCCGACAGCCATCGCCGTCACCTTCGTCCATCTGTGTGTCGCCATGCGGCACCTCCCCAAATCCGGTTGTAGAATTTCTGGGCTTCGATCACAGAAGGTCTACGCACCCTTCGGGCGGAGGTTCTCGAATTCATCGAATGTCAGCAGGAAGGTGCGGCGATGAGCGGCCGGAAAATGGAGAGGGTCACCCATCGTTGGGTTCGGGGGGAACGGCCTCGTCGGCCGGCGGGACAGATTCGGCGGCTCCCTCCGCACCCGCCTTGAGCTGTTCGATCAACTTCTCCTGTTCGGCCACAAGGGCATTCAGTTCGGCAATCTGCTGCTGGAGCGCCGCGGTCACACTGGTCTGTCCGCCGGATCGGGCCAGCGCGGCATCCTGCGCCTTCTGGGCCAGCTCCAGGGCCTGATCCCGCTCTTCATTGGCTTCTTTGACCTGTTCCTGAAGCTCGTCGCGGCTCTGTTTCACCACGGCAAGCTCGGCCTTGGCATTGTCGATTTCCTTCTCGGCCAGAGCGAGATTGTGCTTCAACTGTTGCACGGCGGTTTTGGCTTCGCGGGCTTCCTGTTGAGCCTGTTCCACGGCTTTCTTGTCGCAGCCGGCCAGAAGGACGAGGAAACAGAGAACCGAGGGCAGAGAACGGAGGACAGAGGGTGGACGAGCCGTGCATTTTCCATTCTCCGTCTTCTGTCTTGCGTCTTTTGACCTTCGTTCTCTGCACTTCGTCGTCATTTTCATCCAGACTCTCCTGCAAGCACCGGCTCGTAGATTCGGCTCCAGCGTCTGTGGGGTCTGCTCTCCCAGAGACGCTTGTGATAAACGTAACTGGCGATCAGAGGCAGCACCGAAGTGGCCTCCGCGAAAACCATCTGTTCGTAGGCGGTGTCCACCTTGCCCCAGGAGGCCGCCTCTTTCAGCGTCGAACTGGAGCAGGCGCCGTCCCGGACGTCGGCGACGGTGATCTGCACGGCGTACTTGTGCACGTCGACCTCGTGGCCGAGCACCTCGGCGCAGACGACCGTATCCTGGGCGAAGTTCTTGGGCACGCCGCCGCCGACCATGAACAGGCCCGACGAGGGCGACCGCAGCTTGATCTCCGTCAGTTCCCGGAAATCCTTCACTGAATCGATCGAAACGTGGCGGTCGGGATTCTGGACCTGATGCTTGACCAGCCCGAACCCGGCGCTGGAGTCGGAGAACGCCGGGCAGAAGATGGGCACATCCCGCTCGTACGCGGCACGGACCAGCGAATCCTTCTTCTTGCCATGCGTCATCAGATGCCTGCCCATTTCCCGGACAAACTCGCGGGAGGAATACGGCCGCCTTTCCAAACCGTCCGCGATCGCCTGAATCGTGTTGTCGCAGACCTGGAGCTGCTCTTCATCGATAAAGGTGTCATAGATCCTGTCGATGTAAAGCTCTCTGAGCTGTTTATCGTCCACCGCCGGGGTTCCTCTATAGTGCCGGAAGCCCAGGGCCTCGAAAAAGTCCATGTCCACGATGGTCGCACCGGTGGCCACGATGGCGTCGACCATGTTGTGACGGACCATGTCGATGTAGATCTGCATGCAGCCGGCGGCGCTGGTGCTGCCGGCGATGCACAGAATGATCGTGCAGTCCTTGTCCTGGAGCATCAGGTTGAAGAGGTCGGCCGCCCGGGCGGTGTCCCGGGCCGTAAACGACATCCGGCGCATCGAATCGACGATCGGCGTCGAATCGAAGGCCTTGATGTCCACATGCTCAATCGGGTCTCGAAGAAGCTCTTGCTTATGCATTGTCGCAGCCTCGCAGGGGACCCGAAACGTGAATCAATCCGCTCGGGCGCCCAACTTGTAGGTGAGAATCTTGAATATCAGCTTGGCCGCCAGGAACTCGGGGGCCCATTGGTTCTTGACCGGGCACATCTCGACGACGTCGAGCCCCACGACCGTCTTGTGGCGACACACCGCTTTCATGAGGGCCAGCACCTCGTACCACAGCAACCCACCCGGCTCGGGCGTCCCAGTGGAAGGCATGATCGACGGATCGAACACGTCCAGATCGATCGTGATGTACACCTGGTCGGTCAGCCTGGCGACGACCTCGTCAATCCACCCGGTCCGGCCCTGGATGTTCTCGGCGAAAAACACCTGCCCCGGTCCCATCGACGGTTTCTCGGAGATGTCCATGCTCCGAATGCCGACCTGGGTGATTGGGCAGAGTTCCCTCGCCCTGGCCATCACGCACGCGTGGTTGTACTTGGAGCCCTCATACTCGTCTCTCAGGTCGGAATGGGCATCGAGCTGCAGGACACTCATGCCCGGGAACTGGCGGGCGTGCGCCTGGATCGCTCCGATGCTCACCGAATGCTCGCCTCCTACGAGCACCACGAATTTGTTGTTCGCCAGATGAGCCGCAACCTTGCCGCGGACGGTTTCGACCATCTTGTCCGG
>CALMMH010000333.1 GCA_937868145.1 uncultured Phycisphaerales bacterium | reverse complement strand
AGTTTGTCCGCGACCCCTCGATCTGTCTGGCGGCCGACGGCAACTACTATCTCACCGGCACGACCTCGGGACAGAACTGCATTCGTTTGTGGAAGTCGAAGGACCTGGTCCAGTGGGACAAGCTCGACTTCGAATGGCATTATGGCGACAGCCCCTGGCACCAAAACTACAAAGCTAAAGGCTGCCCGCTCTGGGCGCCGGAGGTGCACTACAAGAAGGGCACGTTCTGGCTCACGTACAGCATGCCGACCTACACGGGCGAGTTCAAGGACTCCGGCTCGGGCCTGCTCAAGAGCACGACCGGCAAGGCCGAGGGGCCGTACGTCGACGTCTCGCCCAACGAGCGGATCGGCGACGAGATCGACGCGTCGCTCTTCGAGGACGACGACGGCTCGGTCTACTTCGTCTGGCACTGCGGCAAGATTCGCAAGATGAAGCCCGACATGAGCGGGCCGGCCGAACCGGGACGCAAGCTCAAGATCGTCGTGCCCGACCCCGACCCGACGCACCATTCGGGTTTGTGCCCGAAAATCCACGGCGAGAACTCCTTCGACCACATCGGCTACGAAGGCGTATTCCTCCTGAAGATCGACGACACGTACGTGCTGACCGCCTCCGACCATTGGGACGGCAAGTACACCTGCTGGGTCGCGACGAGCAAGAGCCTCTACGGCCCGTACAGCGCCCGCTACCCGGCGATCCCGAACGGCGGGCACAACATGTTCTTCAAGGACAAGGCGGGCCAGTGGTGGTCGACGATCTTCAACGGCCCGGTGTCTGAAAAGCCCGCGATTTTGCCGGTGACGATCGACGCGAGCGGCCAGATCGCTCTGCGGGAAGTGAAATGAAGTGAAAGACGGAGCACGCCGCGGCCTTGTCGCTGAGGAAAGGGACGCGGCGTCTCCCGAACTCAAAGTGAGGTCTGTCATGCGAAGTCGATTGTTGCTGATCGTGGTGCTGGTGTTCGTCGGTTTGTCGGTCCCGTCGGCGAGGGCGGATCAAGCGGCCGATCGACCGTGGTCGGTCGGTTACGCCGAGGCGGACATCACGCCGGTTATCGGCCATGCCCAGATGAGCGGCTACGGCAGCGAACGGTACGCCCAGGGGACCCACGCGCCGCTGCTGACCCAGGTGATCGTGCTGCGCGACGCCGACGCTCATACCGCGATTCTCATCACCGCCGACATCGCGGGCTTCGAACGCGTGATGACCGAGGCGATCCGGCGGGACATCGCGCGCAAGCACAACGTCCCGGCCGAGAACATCATCCTGGCGGCCTCCCACACGCACTGGGGTCCCGCGACGGCATTCCACGCGACCTTCGCCGCCGGCGGCCCGAACGTTTGGTATATGGCGTTCCTGGAAGAGACCATCCTGGCCGCGGTGGACGCGGCGATGGCGAACCTCGCGCCGGCGGCCGTCGAGTACGGCGCGATCGAGTTTCGCGGCTTCACCTGCAACCGCCGGCTGCCCGTCAACGGAAAGATCGGCTGGGGGCCGTACGCGGAAGGCTCCACCGACCCGCACACGCCGATCCTCCGCCTGAGCCGCTATTGTCCGCCGAGGCAGATCGTGATCGTCGGCCACGCCTGTCACCCCACCAGTTCCGGCTCGATGCAGAAGTGGAGTCCCGACTATCCCGGCGCGATGCGCGACGGCATCGCGAGCCAACTGCCCGATGCGAAAGCGGTCTTCGTCCAAGGCTGCGGCGCGGACGCCAAGGTCGCCTGCAAGGACCCGAAGACGGGCGCATTGGTCTTCGCAGCCGACCCGAACCAGGCGCGAGAGGCCGGCGAGAAACTGGCCCGCGCAGCGCTGTCGCATCTGGAGACAGGGCCGATGACGCCGGTCGCCGCGTCGTTTGCCTCGTCGGTGGCGACGGGACAACTGAGCTATGGCCCACACTGGTCGCGCGAAGAGACGGAGCGAGAGGCCTACACCGGATCGAGAAAGGCGTACTACACCTGGGTCGCCCGCCAATCTCTGGCCTTGCCCGACGCCAGCACGAGCTTCCGCTACGACGTCCAGGTCTGGAAGCTCGGCGGCTCGCTGACGATTTTCGCGATGGAAGGCGAGGTATGCAGTCCGTGGGGTCCGACGCTCCGAGCGATGGCCGGCACGGACCGCGCCATGGTGCTCGGCTACGTGACCAACGCCACGGCGTACATCCCCGACCAGCGGATCGTCCGCGAAGGCGGCTACGAAGGGGGCGAAGCCCAGAAGTTCTTCCTGCCGGGCCCCTTCACCGAGAACATCGACGCCGAGATCAAGCAAATCGTCACGACCGCTTTGAACGGGTTGAAGTGACGAGGGATGATCCCCGTGGTGGATTGATGCCTCTTCGCAGGAACACCCGGCGGAAGGAAGGGACGGACCTCTCCGGAATCCGCCGCGTTGCGGCGGGCATTTTCCGCTTTGGGCCAGCAGCATGATAGACGTGCTTCGCACGCGTGGATGGTGAACCGGATCACGAGGCACGAGACGCGGCCCACCGCACCCTCCCACTGGTGAAAGGCGAAGAACGCTCCTTTGCAGGGACGACAGCCTGATCGAGACATGATCCGAACGCTGGGAGAGGTGTTGCGTGGAGGGCGAGAGGAAGGTACACTCGATCCTGTGGTTTGTACGCGGAAACGACGCGAGAGACTTCTTTGAGAGGATGCCCAATGGAGAGAACCCGCATGAACACGACAGGAACATTTCGTCACGTGCTTGTGCTGGCGCTACTGTGCGGTTCAGCGGCTCTTGCCGAGGATCCAAACGACGCCGCATCGCACGGGACGTCCGAGTCTGCGTCGGAGCTACTGGAACGCACGCTGCACCCCGAAATCTCCTACTTGCGAGTGCAAATGGACTCCAAACGTGCGTCTTCGGAGAAGCAGGAACTTGCCCGAACAGTCGTCCAGAGGTGGGACAATGGTGTTGTCGAGCCGGAACCGGTTCTCATCGACGCCTGGCTGACGAAAGGGACGCTCGACGAGTCCACGGGCAAGATGATGTACGATTTGCCACT
>CALMMH010000332.1 GCA_937868145.1 uncultured Phycisphaerales bacterium | reverse complement strand
CAAGGTTGCGATCGCCAACTCTGTTTTCTATTTCAACACCTTCACCTGCTTCAACAGTTCGGTCAAGCGGTTCTCGGCGGATGCCGATTCGGAGCTGACGGTCCGCTACAGCGACATCGCGGACGGCTGGCCAGGCGTCGGGAACATCGACGCGGATCCCCTGTTCGTGTCGCCGGGCCGATGGGCGCACTCGCAAGACCCCGACGTGTCGCCCGATCCCACGGATCCGTACGCGGTCTGGGCCGCCGGGGATTATCACCTGAAGTCCGTCGCCGGCCGGTGGGATTCGCGGGCCGGCCAATGGGTCGCGGACGACCTGACCAGTCCCTGCATCGACGCTGGCGACCCCCTCGATCCGATCGACGATGAGCCTGCCCCCCACGGCGGGATCGTCGATATAGGCGTCTACGGCGGCACCACCGAGGCCAGTTGGAGTGATTGAGCCACCGCCATTCGGCATGTACGATCTATGATGGACGGACATCGACAGAGCGTCTTGTCATTCGGGGTGCTGGCCCTTCTGTTGGCCGCAGCCCTGCCGCCGGTTCGCGCGGAGGAACCGGCGATCAGTCCCTCTCCTTATTGGAAGAATCAAGTCGAGTTCCCGTATGATTCGTTCTGCGCCCGCGGCACGTCGAAGGAGAGCGTCAAGTGGATCAAGTTCACGATTCTCCTGGACCCGTACGATCCGAACGTCGTCTACTTCCAGGATTGCCGCAAATACGTGTTTCACTACAGTTTCGCGGCCGAAGTGCTCGATCCCTTCCTTGGGATGACGACCCAGCAGTTCAACGCCGTCAGTCTGTTCGAGGCGAATCAGAAGGCGATTCTCGGCACGGTGTTGCTGCCGCCGGCTGTCGTTTGGCCGACGGAGCCGCAGTTCCGCGAGTACGGCGTCCAGTTCGTGCGTCAGGACCCGTTCACCCGCGAACAGATCCGCGATCTGTTCCGCCGGGTCCAATCCTGCATCTCGGCCCCCGACGACGTTCAAGCGTTCTACTTTCCCACTTTTGAACAACAGGCGGTGGCCTCGGAGAACAGCGACTGGTTCGCATCGCAGGGCATCGCCCTGGGCTCGACCGCCCGCTGGGCCGAGGGAAACACGTGTTACGCTCAGGGATGGGCGTTCGGAACGCTCAAGTTCTTCTCGGGCGACCGCATCGCCGACGCGTATCAGAGCGGCCTCCTGGAGCCGGGCGACATCCTGCTGACCGACGGGGTCCCCGCGGAAATGCCCTTCCTGGCGGGCATCGTTTCCCTGGTCCCCTCCACGCCCAATTCTCACGTCGCGCTTCTGGCGCGGACCTACGAAGTGCCGTTCGTGCATCTGGCTCTGGCCGAAGATGCGCAGCTCGCCCAGGAACTTGTCGGCCGGCGGATTCTCCTGACCGCTTATGACCAGGGAGACGGAACCAGCGAAGTGAAACTGATCGACACCGGCGTCCTCCTGGACGACGACGCGGCGGCGCAGATTCAGCAACTCAAGAAGCCCTCCACATTGCAGATCTCGCCGATGGCGTCACGAGGACTCTTCGGCGTATCCACCGAGGGACTCTCCCCTTCCGACATCCAGTACGTGGGCGGCAAAGCCGGCAATTTCAGCATCCTGCGACGAGCCGTGCCGGAGAATTCCCCCAAGGCGGTCGCCTTGACGTTCGATCTGTGGAACGCATTTCTCGATCAGCCGCTGACGTCGACGCCGACGCTCAGCCTGGCTCCCGGAGAATCCATGCTGTTCTGGGCCGACGGCGACGCCGAACAAGGCCCGACGCACGCGAGCTTTCGTCTGAGCAAAGACGGGGAATGGCTTGGCCTGTACGACGTCGACGGCGTCACGTTGCTCGATTCGGTCGAGTTCGGGCCCCAGAACAGCGACACCTCCTTCGGCCGGTCCTCGGACGGCGGCGGTCTCTGGCAGTCTTTCGAATCCCCCACGCCCGGGCGCATGAATTCGGCGCAGGACGATCCCGACGCGTACCGCCTGGTCGTCAACGAGATCATGGCCGACAACAAGCGGACGATTCAGGATCCGTGCGAAAGCGACGAGTATCCCGACTGGATCGAATTGTACAACGCCTCGCAGGATACGGTCGTGCTGAACGGCATGTATCTGACCGACGATCCGAACGATCCCACGCAGTGGCAGATCCCTCCGGCCGTGGCGAGCCCAACGCTCCGAGCGGAGATCGCCCGACGATTGTCGCCGTACACTTCCTATCCGCCGTCGAACATGGAATCGCTGTCCAGAGACCTGGCCTGCATCCGAGCTCTGTTCGCAAACGCAGCGATCAGCGAGTTCCGCAGCGAGCTGCGAGCCGCCGTCGTCGACGTACTGACGAATCCGCAGCATGGTTTCGATCCCAACGGCATGTTGCGGTTTCGTAGCTCGACGAACGTGGAGGACAGCGCCGACTTCATCGGCGCCGGCCTCTACGACAGCTACAGCGGCTGTCTGGCCGATGCGATCGACGAAGACGACGACGACGGACCCTGCGCCTGCGATCCGAACCGCCGGTCGGAGAAAGACCTCTTCCAGGCGATCCGACAGGTCTTCGCCAGCTTCTACAACGACAACGCTTTTCTCGAACGCCTGCGTCACAATGTCAACGAGGGCCAGGTCGGCATGGCCGTCGT
>CALMMH010000331.1 GCA_937868145.1 uncultured Phycisphaerales bacterium | reverse complement strand
TACCGGCAGACACGAGCCTGCGTCCGGGCCGGTTCGTCCGCGTCCGGATCACCGTGGCCGAGTATGGCGATCGGCTGGCCGTCCCGAACGACAGCGTCGTAACGACACGGGAGGGACAGACCGTCCTCGCGATTGTGCAGGGCGACGAAGCGGTCCCCACTCCCGTGAAGCGTGGAGTCCGCGAAGGGGATTGGGTGGAGGTCGCCGGTCAGGGACTCGAACCGGGGATGACTGTGGTGACGGTTGGCGCCTATGGTTTGCCGGGCAGGACCAAGATCCGGGTGACGGGCCAGTAATACGCCGAATCGGAGCAAGATATGGGAACACACGGGCATTCGATCCCCCAGGAAGACCACTCTCCGTCAGGCCGGTTTGCCACACGGCATGCGGTCGCCATCCTCTTCATTGCCTTCTCCCTGTGCCTTGGAGGAGTGTACTGCGCCTTCCACATCTCGTCGTCGGTCTTTCCCCAGACGGATTTTCCTCGCGTGGTCATTCTCGTGGACAACGGTGTGATGCCGGGCGATGAGATGATGGCCGCGATTACTCGGCCGATCGAAGAAGCTATGAAGGACATCCCCGGCGTGACCACGATTCGGACGGCCACGGGAAGGGGCTCAGCGGAGGTGAGCGTCTTCTTCAACTGGAAAGTGGATATGGTCCAGTCGGAACTGTATGTCCTGGGACGTCTGTCCCAGATCAGCAGCAGCCTGCCCGCGACGGCGACGACCGATGTCCGTCGTTTGACGTTCTCGGCCTTCCCGATCATCGGGGTGAGTCTAACCAGCAAGACTCGGGATATCACTCACCTATGGGAGACGGCTCGCTATGACCTCAAGCCGCGATTCCTGAGGATTCCCGGCGTGGCCCGCGTGGATCTCGTCGGCGGACGGACCACGGAGTACCATGTGATCGTCGATCCGTTGCGCTTGCAGGCCCTGGGCCTGAGTCTCTCGGATGTGACTGGGGCTTTTGAACAGAACAACCTCATCGTACCGGCGGGCATGTATGAGGAGAATCACAGCCTATACCTGACGGTTGTGGACGGGCGTCTGAAAGACCCCGAAACCATTGCCGATTTTCCGGTCAGAGTCGCCGAGGGACACCCCGTGCGCGTTCGGGATTTCGCCCGTGTCGAGCGAGGGCCGGAGCCAGTCTTCAATATTGTCACGGCCGATGGCGAAGAAGCCGTCCTGCTGAACATTCGCAGTCAGCCTGACGGCAGCACCCTTGATATTGCCAAGAACCTGCGACGCGAGCTCGACACACTGCGACACGAGTTGCCACCCGACATGAAGCTGGCTTTTTTCTATGACCAGTCCTTGATTGTGGGCGAATCGGTCCGCAGTGTATGGGAGGCGATTCTGTTCGGCCTGATATTGTCGGTGGCGATTCTCTATCTGTTCCTGAAGAATTGGGGATCGACCGCCGTGGCCACCCTGGTCATTCCCATGACAGTGCTGTTCACGTTGGTGGCCATGAAGTTGATCGGGTTGACCTTCAACCTGATGACTCTGGGCGGCATTGCCGCCGCCATCGGCGTAGTGATTGACGATGCCATCGTCGTCGTAGAGACCATTCACACCAAGCTTAGTACCGGCGTGGGCCGGATCGTGGCAGTCCAGAGCGCTGTCGGCGAGCTCTTCAGACCGCTGGTGGCCTCGACCCTGACGCCCGTGGTGGTCTTCATTCCGCTGGCCTTTCTCGATGGGATCACGGGTGTGTTTTTCCGGGCCCTCGCCATCACCATGGTGGTTTCTCTCTTGACCTCTCTGGTTCTGGCGGTCACGGTGACCCCATCTCTGGCCGCCTGGATTATGGCGGTCCGAAGGGATCCAACCCTGTCGGAGAGGTCCATGGAGGGCGGAGCCGTGCTCGGGCTTCTGATCCGTGTGTACGAGACCGCGATCCGAATTGCCCTGCGTCACTGCTGGGTGACGCTGGGATTGTGCGTGCTGATCCTGCTGGCCGGGTGGCAGGTTTGCGAACGGCTGGAAAGCGAGTTCCTGCCACCTATGGACGAGGGGGGATTCGTGATCGATTACCAGGGCCGCCCCGGAACCAGCCTGGCACAAACGGACCAGATGCTGATGCAGGCCGAAGCGATTCTGAGGGTGACACCCGATATCGAGAGTTATTCCCGGCGGACCGGTGCCCGCTTGGCGCTGGCCATCGCCGAGCCCCACACCGGTGATTTCCTGGTGAAATTGAAGCCTGATCGCAAGCGGACGACCGAGAAAGTCATTTCGGACCTGCGTCGTCAGTTCAATGTGGCCGTGCCCGGGCTGGAATGGGAATTCCCGGGCATTCTGGGCGACCTGATTGGCGATCTGATGTGGGCCCCGGCGCCGATCGAGATCAAGTTGTTTTCCACGGACATCGACTTCCTCAAGGAGAAGGCCGTCCTGATCGAGGAGAGCATCCAGCAGATCAGAGGTGTTGTCGACACGTTCGATGGACTGGTTTACACGGGCAACTCGATCCACCTGCGAGTCAGGACCACGGATGCGGAGCGATTCGGCTTGACGGTCGAAGAGATTGCGGCGGCGGTCAGCATCGCCATGTTGGGACAGACCGCCTCCTCGATCCTCGTAGGGGATCGCATCATCGAGATTCGCGTCCTCGTCGACCCGAACGCAACCGGCCGCATGGAGACCCTGCTCGACCTGCCGATTCGCACGCCTTCCGGCCATTTGGTCCAGCTCTCTCAAGTGGCTGACGTTGTGGAGCAACCCGGACAACTGGAACTGCGCCGGGAAGACATGCGTCAGGACGTGGCCGTCACGGCGCGCCTGGAGAATCGCGACATGGGTAGCGCGATGGCCGAAATTCGCGATCGGCTCAGCAAGGACTCGTCGATTCCGCCAGGGACCCTGGATTTCGGCGGGCTTTATGAACAGCAACAGAAATCCTTCCGGAATCTATTGGTCGTCCTGATCATGGCGATCGTGCTGGTGTTCACCGTCCTGTTGATCGAGTTTCGCAGGTTCGCCTAGCCGATCGCCATCGTCCCCGGTGCAGTGC
>CALMMH010000330.1 GCA_937868145.1 uncultured Phycisphaerales bacterium | reverse complement strand
TCATGGCCCCTGGACGCGACAGAAACCGGCGAACGTCCTCGATGCGGCTCACAGGCACACGCATCACCCGGGTGCCCTCACCGTAGGGACCTGGACTGGTCTTGGGGCCTGAGCCCTCACGTTTGCCGCCGCGTGCCATAGAGATCATTGAATTGTGTTACACAATTCATAATTATAGCGGGAGAACGATCAATGAGAATCGCCTTGTGGATGTTAGCGGCGTTGGTGTGGTCGGCGACGGCCGCCGCCGAGAATCTTGTGGGTACGGTGGTCGGCCTGGCCGATGGTGACACCGTTACCGTGCTCGACGCCCAGAAGACCCAGCACAAAGTCCGCCTGGCTGGCATCGATGCCCCGGAGAAGGGCCAGCCCTGGGGTCAGAAGTCTAAGGAATCCCTATCCGACCAGGTATTCAGTCGAACGGTCACCGTGGAATGGAGCAAGCGGGACCGGTACGGCCGGTTGATCGGCAAAGTCCTGGTCGACGGCCAGGATGCCAACTTGGTCCAGGTATCGAGAGGTCTGGCCTGGCATTACAAGGCATACGAGCGGGAGCAGTCGCCTGAGGATCGGGGGCGCTATGCGGCAGCGGAAATCGAGGCCCGCAACGCCAGGCAGGGCCTTTGGTCCGAACCGGCCCCCATGCCGCCCTGGGACTACCGAAAGATGAAGCGCGCTCAAGGGAAGGCGACGCCCTAGTCATGTGCGGACGCTACGTGCTCAAGTCCACCCCTGCCAAGCTGAAGGAATACTTCGGGCTGGATGAGGCCGTGGACTTCGCTCCGCACTACAACATCCCACCAGGCACCGATATCCCGGTCATCCGCGAGTCGCCGGAGCACAAGCGCGTGCTCCACCTCCTGCGCTGGGGGCTCGTACCGCACTGGGCAAAGGATCCATCCATTGGCAACAGGCTCAACAACGCACGGGGTGAGAGCGTGGCCGAAAAGCCGTCATTCCGCGATGCCTTCCGGCACCGGCGGTGCATCATTCCGGCCGATGGCTTTTACGAATGGAAAACCGAGGGCAAGGGAAAGCAGCCGTACTACATCAGCCTGAAGTCAGGTGAGCCACTGGCCATGGGCGGGCTCTGGGAAAGCTGGACAGCACCGGATGGCGAGATCCTGCGCACTGCCTGCATCATCACGACTGGGCCGAACGCTCTCATGGAGTCCATTCACGACCGGATGCCCGTGCTCCTACGCCCAGAGGATTGGCGAGCCTGGCTGGAGGCGCCGGCGGATGAGATTGCGGGAATGGTGAGTCCCTACAGGGCGGAAGAGATGCAGGTGTGGCAGGTTGATAGGAGAGTCAGCAGGACGGTGGATGATGATGCGGGGTTGGCTGAGCCCTTGGCCGTTAATCACTGAAAAGGGTGTCTGCTCATCGGCCGAAGCGGGCCCTGAAGTAGCCCGACGATTTAGTCCGCTACCCCAAAGAGCCGTTCGATCTTGACAACATGGCGGGCGGCTATGCGAGGTTGACCCGCCACTCGCAAACTTTCCGTGACCAGCAGCTCGTTTGCTCAAGGCAATCAGCGACAGATCCAGAAGCGCACTCATGTCGCCTCCTACCCAAAATATTCTCATTGCGCGAGAAGATCGAAGCGGCAGTAGAGACTCGCCGATTCGGATTTACCATGAAATAGCCCGTCCTGGAACACGGGTGCCAACATCCAAATTCCCGTCCAAGTCGGCAGTGCCAAGATGACGCTCGTCTAAGCCGAACACTTCCAAGTGCGCAGCACTACCATAATGGAGATTGTCCACGTAGAACAATCGATTCGTAGTGGTTTCTCTGTAGACACTACGCCGCCCATTTCTCTCGAAGCGGCCCACATATGCGAATCGGTCCGGTGCGCGACCGAGAACGGTTTCATGATCACGTGGTGGGCGGTTCGAATTGACGTCATACTCGACCAACAAACAGTTCCACGCCAACGCGATACGCTGAAAGTCCGCCAACGCCACGCCGCACATTACTGTAATTGTTGCCTCGGGGGGCTCGAGCTTGAGCACCTCAACCGTGTGACAGTGGGAATAACTGGAGTGATCGTGGCCGAGAAGTGCTACGGTCGCGATGGTCTTGCCGTGCGCGTAGACCTCGCAGATGGCACAGTCCGCCACAGCCATTCCCTCTGTAGCCAACTTGCAGATCGAGTCCGGCCCAATAGCGACCGGTCGCCAGTCCTTGACTATGTCTGAGCCAAAGACCATCGGCCTGTACAACACCCGGACATCATAACATACGGCGTTCAGCCCT
>CALMMH010000329.1 GCA_937868145.1 uncultured Phycisphaerales bacterium | reverse complement strand
GATAAACGCACCTCTCGAATTTGTCGGAACACCCGCGTGCCGACGGAACCCGCAAAAACGGACATGCACCCCCACACGGGGGGGGCCGCAATTTCGGATTGACATCATCCTGCTTTTGGGGTATACTATAGGGCTGCAATGGATTCATACGGGGCGGCAACGACACGCAGCTTTGTTTGATCCTTACGAGGTGGGTGAATTCGGTGAAGACCATCGCGACAGTCAATCAGAAAGGTGGTTGCGGCAAGACGACCACCGCGATCAACCTGTCCGCCGCCCTGGCGGAAATGGGCAAACGGGTTCTTTTGATCGATCTCGATCCGCAGGCCCACGCCACGATCGGCCTCGGCCGCGACCCCAATTCGTTTCCCAAGACGATCCATGACGTGCTGACCCGCCCGGGAGTCGGATTATCCGACGTTGCGGTCCCCACGGGAGTTGACCGTCTCGATCTGGCCCCGTGCAACGTGCTGCTGGCCGGCGCCGAGATGTCGTTGGCGGCCGTGTCGGGCAAGGAACTGCTCCTGGGCCGCGGTCTCCGCGACGTCCGGGACACGTATGACGTGTGCGTGATCGATTGCCCGCCTTCCCTGGGCATTTCGACGCTCAACGCCCTGGTCGCCAGCACGGATCTGGTCGTGCCGGTCCAGGTTCACTACTACGCGCTCGAAGGTCTTCGCCGCCTGCTCGATACGGTCGGCATCATGCGACAGTGGTTCCATCCGTGCTCCGTGGAGAACATCGGCCTGCTCCTGACGTTCGTCGAGGAACGGACCACGTTCAGCCGGCAGGTGCAGCAGCAGGTGCGGAACCTCTTCGGCGATCTGGTCTTCGAGACCGTCATTCATCGCAACGTCCGCCTGACGGAGGCTCCCAGCGCGGGCGAGCCGGTCCTGCGGTATGCTCCTCGCAGCAAGGCCGCGGCCGATTATCGGGCGCTGGCGGCCGAGGTTCTCGATGTCGTTCCCCCCAGCGTGGAGTTTGTCGAGGATCGGGCCCGGCGGGGCATTCAGAAGCAGGTCAGCGCGATCTTCCAGGGGTCCTGGATTCCCAAACGGCAGCGGTCCCACAATCCTGTGGCGCCCAGGCCGCCTTTCTTCCTGGAGTCCACGTAGTTCGCTGCCGGCGGTCTTCTTCCCCGGCATCGGCGTGAAGAGGTGCGCCCCCCCCCACGAAATGTTGCGGTTCTCCGCAGATTCCCCGAACTGCGCGCCCTGCGCCATAGTAGATACTATGTAAATTCTCCTACGAGCTACGCGAGTGGGGGGGATTTCGATCTTTGACAATGGGTTGGGCTCGGGCGCCGGGGTGTGGGCTCAAGAATCCAGTACTCACACCTCTTTTTTACTCTCACTCACAGGTCTCTTTCTTTGAGCGCGCATGTCCGGCGCCGCCCACTCTGTCCGAAACAAGAGAATGAGTCGCCAACTCTTCATGGGATTGGCGGCCGCTGTGGCGGCGTCAACTTCTTTGACTTCCTGCTTCCTTGACACGACGCCAGCCTCGATTACGACCGCATGAATAGGACTCCAAGGGCAAGCCACAGCGGCCGCCTGATTCCACGACCTGACGTATCTCTGAACGCTCGCGCGGGAGCATGTCCCAAACGGATTGGTCTGCGGACGCTCTCTAAGTCGGAGTCGGCGCGGTCGAAGCGGTCTGGAGCATGCCCTTCCATCGACTGATGTGCCCATCCTCGTCGGCCTGATCCTTCTCGATCACCTTGCGAGTTTCGTCATCCCAGGGAATGGTCTCCAGCAGTTGGGCGTAATGGTGCACGGCCTTGCTCTCGACCCAAACCCCGGTCTTGAACACGGCTTTCTTGCCCAACAGACGCGAGCCGAAGCCGAAGGCGAACCCGACCATCCAGTAGGCCGCCCGCAGGAGGCTCGGCCGGAAGCCGTACTCGTACAGCTTGATCTGGAAGTCCTGGTAGTGGCCCATCTCGTTGCACATCGCGGCGATCAACAGGTTGTTGACCTCGTTGCGTTCCTTGGTGATTTGAAACTTGTAGATGGTCTGGGCCATCAGCTCCAGCGTGTGCAGGGTCCGCAGGCCTTTCCGGATCGCCGCCAACCGCTCGGGAGCGAATCCGTCGCCTCGCAATTTGAACTGGTCCTCTCGCATCTCCGGGCGAATGATGGTGATGTCGTACTTCGCTTTCGTTGCCGCCTGCTGTTGCGCCATGTCCAAGTTCCCTTTATGTACCGATTCGAACGCGATTTCTTGTAAGTGTTTTCCTATACGTCACGGTCACCCGGGGGTTCAACAGCCGTTTAGGTATTCTCATTCCAGTCGCAGAGTTTGGATCCGCCGGCCCTGTTCCGTGTCGGCTGTGTAGGAGATCCACAGGACGCCTTTCGCGTCGAACGCGGCCGAACTGTATCGTGGGTTGCCCTCGGTGACGAGGGGTTTCGCTTCGGACCATCGCCCAAGCTCGGCGCAATCCGATTTCCGCAGTTCCCACCCCGAGTCACGCTGCTTCTGGCACCAGACCAGCACGGCCCGATCCCCGGGCCCGACCGCGACGCACGGGCTGCAGATGTGTTCGAGACCCGAGGCGACCGCCACCGGTTCGCCTTTGCATCCAGTGCTGTCCAGGCGGCGGACGAAGAGCGTCTTGCTGGTCTTCCCGCTGGCGACGAGGCTGTCCCACACGCACCATGCGGAGCCGCCCTGGGGCGTCACTTCGGGGACCATGTCGATATTCCGCCCGCTGAGATTGAACGGCCGGGATGGCCTGAGATCCTTGCCGATCGCGCTGGCGAAGATTGTCGGCGACTCGGCATCAGAAGGGTACCCCTTGGGCTGATGATAGTCCCAACTCCAGCAGACCAGCGTCTTGTCGCCGACAACCGCCACGGCCGGATCGGTGTGATCCTCGTACGAGGGAACGTCCGTGGGACTGACCTGGATTTCGTCGGACAACCTGCCATTTTCGAGCCGCCGCAGGAAGACCTCCTTGTCTCGCGAAATTCCCGCATTGTTCTTCTGCCATTTGAAGTAGGCGATCCAGAGGGCGCCGTCGGGGGCGCAGGCCAGGCGGCCGTGCATGGCGTCGTCGTCGGACTGCGTGACCTGGATCGGAGGCTCGCCGGTTTTGAGCCTGTCCAGGCTCGTCACGAAGATGTTGTACTTCTCCGTTCCGGCGTTGCTGGTCCAGCAGAACCACGCTTGGTTCTGCGGCGAGACGACGACCGTCGCGTCATATTCATCCGCCTGCGAAGCGGCCAGCGGCTCGTTCGCCGACCAGGCGTTGCCGTCCCAGGTTCGCAAGTACACGTCGCTGTTGCCGTTGCGATTCGACGTCCAGACAAGGAACACGCGTCCGTCGGTCGCGGCCGCGATCGAGGTGAACCGGTCCTGAACGCGCGGCGCGTCAAGCTCGCCGCTTCGGCGCAGGGTCTCGGCGGAGTAGTTCGTTCCGTCGACGGTTCGGATCGGCGCCGCTTCGGGCGAGGCCTTCAGAGTCCGGAGCAACTCAAGGATCCTGGCCTCGTTGTCGACCAGGTTGTTCGCCTTGTGCGCGATGACGCCGTTGGAGTCCACGACCATCAGGAACGGCCAGCCGTCGCGGTTGTACACCTGCTGAAGCGACAGGTCGGTGTCCATGAGGTGGACCATCGGCAGCCGGTAGTGTTTCTGGAAGTCGATCGCGGTCCGCTCATGATCGCCGGAAATGACCCGGAGAACCTGCACGCCGGCCTCCTTGTACTGCGCTGCTAACTCGCCGACACGGCGAGCCTCTTGTTGGCAACCGCCTCACCAGCAGGCGCCGAACTCCAGAAAGATGGGACGCCCTTTGTAGTCCTGGCTGCGGACCTCCCGGCCGGATGCGTCGTGAAGCCGGAACTCCAGCTTCTCCGCCGCCCCGGCTGCGCCGCAGGCGAGCATCGCCCCCAGAACGACTGTGTGAACACCTCGCCGACTCAACATTGTACGCGCCATGCTCCACCCCTGCATTCTCTGCAACCCGGTTCCAGATACGATCTGACTGCCACAATTCCGAGCGGCTATGATAGTGCCAGAACCTCGGAAAGACAATGGGAAGCGACGACCAATCGTCAGAAGCGGCTTGAACGGATGCGGAGGTGCTTGTACCATCAGAGACGCGTTCCTCCGCTATGAGCCATGTTGTCACAAGGAGTGTCGTTATGAAGAAGTCCGGCGTGCAGAGTCTCATGGTGTTCGTACTTCTGACCGGAGCCTGTTTGACGCTGGTGGAAAGTTCCGCCTCCGCCGCGGAGCCGAACCTGCCGCAGGCGGAGCAGGGGACTTCGACGCCGAAGGCCAAGCTCAAGAAGCGGGGGCATGTGCGAATCGCGACGCTGGGGCCCCGGTCGCCGTCGGTGGGTGCGAACGCCCAGCCGCAGGCGGTTGTCGATCAGATGATCGCCCACTGGACGCGGGAGTTCTCGCAGGTCCTGCCGGACCGGCCCGATCTGATCGTCGTGCCGGAGGCGTGCGACCGTCCCAGCGGCCTGTCGCGAGAGAAGCTGGTCGAATACTATCGCGTCCGCAAGAACCAGGTCCGCGATTTCTTTGCCAAAGTTGCGACGGAGAACCGCTGCTACGTCGTCTACTCAGCCGCCCGCGAGATGGACGACGGCACGTGGCGCAACTCCAGTGTCCTCATCGACCGGCAAGGCTCCGTCGTGGGCGTCTACAACAAGAACCACGTGGTCATCGAGGAGACGACCGAGTCGGGAATCCTCTGCGGACGCGAGGCCCCGGTCTTCGAGTGCGACTTTGGCCGCGTGGCGTTTGCGATCTGTTTCGATCTGAACTTCGACGAGCTGCGTCAGAAGTACATCCAGGCCAAGCCCGACCTGATCCTCTTCTCGTCGATGTATCACGGCGGCCTGATGCAGGCCTACTGGGCGTATTCGTGCCGGGCCCATTTCGTGGGCGCGATCAACGGCCTGCCGTGCGAGATCCGCAATCCGCAGGGCGACCTGATCGCCTCCAGCACGAACTACTTCGACTACGTCGTCGCCGACGTCAATCTCGACTGCCGCCTGGCGCACCTGGACTACAACTGGGGCCGCCTTCGCGAATTGAAGAACAAGTACGGCCCGAAGGTGACCATCCGTGATCCCGGCTTCCTCGGCAGCGTCCTGATCACCAGCGAGGACGACAGGGTGTCGGTCGACGACATGATCGCCGAGTTCAAGATCGAGCTCCTCGACGATTACATGGCGCGAGCCCTGGCCCACCGCCACGCGCCGGGGAATATCGAGTGAGAAAATGAGTGCCGCGGCTTCTATTTGGCGAACATCTCGCCAAGAATGGCGAGCGTCGTTCGCTGCGTGACGCCGCTGATCCGTCCGAGCCGTTTCACCAGTCTCGCCTTGTCGACCGTTCTCAATTGGTCGAGCACGATTTGTCCGCTCTTGCCCTGAAAGCGGCAGGGCACGCGCGTCGGGTAGGTTCGCCCCTTGGTGGTCATCGGCGCGACGATGACGGTTGCGATGTGCCGGTTCATCTCGTCGGGGGAAACCACAAGGCAAGGCCGGGTCTTGCGGATCTCGCTGCCCAGGGTCGGGTCGAGATTGACCAGCCACACGTCGAAACGTCTCACTTCCATTCCCATTCGTCCGCATCCCAGTTCGTTGTGCTTACGGCCTGTTCGTCCAGCAGCAGGTCATCACCTCGCTTGGCCATCTGCTCGAACTGTTCCTCCCAATCCTTGCGAGGCTTCCGGCTCGGCCGGATCACCCACTGATCCTCGCGAACCGACAACTCCACTTCCGCGCCCAGCCCAAGCTGTTCGAGGATCGTCTTGGGAATCCGGACTCCCTTGGAGTTCCCCATCTTCACGATGCGTGCTTTGACCGTACTGCCCATGGGCGTACCTCCACCTTCATATTGTACCTACATTGTACATACGTACGGCCGCCCCGTCAAGGTGTTCTGCCGGCAGGGGGGCAGGTCTACATATTCGTGGAGGAGGCCCGCCGGATCCGTGATACGCTCTTTCGAAGACGTATGAAGCTGCGAGCTACCAGAGGACCGTGTCCTCAGCTCTCTCTACGGGCAGGCAGCTCCAGTGACCATCGTCGCCTTTGTGGATCAGATAGACGCCGTCCCACATGGACATTGCGATGACGTACGTGTGATCGTCGAGCATGAGGATGTGGTTCGGGGTCTTGACCCCATCGTCTGATGTTTCTTCGCGGTTGTCCGCGATCTGCGCTGCGATGAAACGGAGTTTCTGGGTTAACTCGATGCCTTTGAGGTGGTAAAGCCCCATGTTGCACGCGAGAAGAAGGGTGTCATCGGGCAGGGCGGTGACGGCGGATATGGAGATCTCCGGATTTGTTTGCCTCTTGTCGGGCGCGTATTCCGTGAACTGAACGGAATTGTTCGCAACCGCGATCGTGTAGTTGCCGTCTTGTGATCGGCGCAGGAGATAGGAGCCACCGGCGACACACGCCCACAGATCGCCGTTGCTTGTCAGACAGTACGAGGATGCTGCTCCCCATTCGTAGGGACCACCACCGTTGAGAATGACGCCATCTGGCATGGCAACAGGGACGAACAATCCCGTGTTGCGTTCGAGCAAGTGGAGGTGCAACTTGTCGCCCATCGTCAGCCACCACAAACGCTTGTTGCTTTCTCTTGTTCCCTCGTCTCGCAGGAAGACCATGTTCGCGTATCGCTGCGGCGGCAGACCGGAGCGAGGCAGGAGCATGTCGCCGGAATGGATCTGCATCCAGGCGCCATCTGCAAGCCGATAGATTGTCTTGGAGTAGACCGCCAGGAGGGATTGGCCGTCCATGCCCAGATCGGGAATCTCGTCGTCCTGCGGCAGGGGCACTGCGATCCGGTCCTGGTCGGCGATTCCTACAAGTGCCATTTTCCCGTTCGTGCAGCCAGCGAACCACGCTCTTTCGCCGACGACTATGGTTGCATAGACCTCGCTGACCTCTGGGACACAGATTCTGTGCATTTTGCGTTCTGTCCGATCAAGGTACCATCCGAGTATGTAGAAGTCTTCTCCGGGCTTCGCTTTGCGAATTCTATTTTGTGCCTTATCAAAGAAATATCCTCGCGCAGCGAAGTCGTCGCTGTCTGGCGGTATGCGGATGGATCCGGTCGCCGGGTCAATGTCTCCGTCTACG
>CALMMH010000328.1 GCA_937868145.1 uncultured Phycisphaerales bacterium | reverse complement strand
AAACTTGACTGTCATCAGGTCCAGGACCACCTTGAACGTCCTGGCCAGGCCGTACTTGGCCTTGCCCGCGGTCCGAGGCCGATGGTTAACGACACACTCGGCGATCCTTGCCCCGCTCCAACTGGCCAGGGCCGGGATGAACCGGTGCATCTCGCCGTAGAGCCTGGTCTCGGCAAGAACCTCCCGGCGATAGGCCTTGAGCGTGCAGCCGTAGTCGTGCAGATGAACCCCGGTGATGTAGGAGATCAAACCATTGGCCAGACGCGAAGGCAGCTTGCGCTTCAGGGCGTTGTCCTGTCGCTTCTTTCGCCAGCCGCTGACCACGTCATAGCCCTCGTCGAGCTTTGAAACGAGCATGGGAATGTCGGCCGGATCGTTCTGCAGATCGGCGTCCATCGCAACAACCACATCGCCTCGCGAGTGAGCAAAACCCGCGCTCAAAGCAGCAGTCTGACCGAAGTTCCGGCGGAATCGAATGACCCGGACTCTCGGGTCCGCGGCCTGGAAACCCTTGAGCACCTCAAAGCTGCGATCGGTGCTGCCGTCATCGATGAAAATCACTTCGTACTCGTATTGCCCCGTCAAGGAACGGGTGATCTGCTCGTACAAGGAAGGCAGATTGTCCTGTTCATCCAGAAGAGGCACCACCACCGAGATCTGCGGCTGCTTCTTGTCGTTCACTGTTTTCGTCATATTTCCTTTGGCCATAGGGTTTTACGTAAGCCCTTATCGTACCGGCCCAAACCCTCTTGTGCAATGAAAGAGCCGATCCATCGCTGAAAGAATTATCGGCTGTAAAACGTCGGCAGGTCAGTTAAAATACCGGCGGCTTCCCGGGCGTTTTGCAGGGGCTCAAGAAAACCGATCGCCAAGGAGTAGATTATGCGCAGCGTGAGGAATTGGTTCGGCATCTGCCTGATCGCAGCGTTGACGGCAATCACCGGCTCGCATGCCGAGGAGCAGGCGGTTGTGGTCCGCCCGCAGGATACGGGACAGCCCCTCGCCAATCCCGGCATGGGATGGGTGCTGCATCACTACGACAACATCGCCTTCAACTACGGCGGCCGGCTGGAACCGTCCGATACTGTCGATGATTTTCCGGGCGTGACGACGGTTTACCTGCGAATCGCGTGGTCGCATATCGAGCCACAAGAAGGCCGGTTCAACTGGTCCGTCCTCGACACGCCCGCCCAACGTTGGCTCGACAAAGGAAAACGAATCGCCCTTCGCATCTCGTGCAGCGAGTCGTTCATGCGGTACGCGACGCCTCAGTGGGTCGAGCAGGCCGGGGCCAAGGGGTACAACTTCACGCCGGGCAAAGGTGTCGACCCGAACGGACCGTACTGGGAGCCCGACTACGACGACCCTGTCTTTCTCGATAAGCTGGACCATTTCCTGGCTGCCCTGGCGAAGCGCTATGACGGCAATCCCGAGGTCGCGTTCATCGACGTCGGCTCCGTCGGCGTCTGGGGCGAGGGCCACACCTACGCCAGCACGCTGAGACCTTATTCCGCCGAGACGATCAAGCGGCACATCGACCTGCACACGAAGCACTTCAAGAAGACCCTGCTGGTGGCCAACGACGATTTCGCCTTGCACGACCGAGGCCGCGCGACCATCGAGTATGCCGCCAAGCAGGGCCTGGGCCTCCGCGACGACAGCATCCTCGTCCAGGGTGGCGACAAGGCGTATTTCAACGCGGACTTCGCTCCCTTGTTCTGGGAGCACGCTCCCGTGGTGCTCGAAAGCGAGCACTTCGGTCCCTCACGAGACCGCGGCAACTGGAAAGACGGCAGCCAGTATCTGGAAGCGGTCGAGAGATATCACGCCAGCTACGCCTCGATCCACTGGTGGCCGCGGGAGTTCCTGGCCGAGAACCAGGACCTGGTCCGAAAAATCAACCTCCGGCTGGGCTATCGGCTTCAACTCGTGGAAGCCTCCTGGCCGAGCGAAATCCCCGTGGCCGGCAGCATCTGGTTCGCGACAGCATGGCAAAACGCCGGCGTCGCCCCCTGCCTGCCCGGCGGCTATCCTGCCTTCACGATCAAGGACACCAAAGGCGGCATCGCCGGCGTCTTTGTGGATGAGGGTCTGGATATGCGAAACCTGCGCGTCGCTGAGCCCGACAAGGCCTCGCCGGAGAGCCATAAGGCCGAATTCGCTCTGCCGCTGGCTTTGGACGAGAAGACCCGCCCGCTCAAACCCGGCAACTATGACGTCTACATCTCAATCGGCACAGCCACGGGCACGCCCAAGATCGCCCTGCCTCTGCCGGACGATGACGGCCATCATCGCTATCGCCTGGGCGGGTTGATGATTCGTCCGTGACCTGTAGGGGCGACGCATGCGTCGCCCGTGCGAAAGGCCTCCGCTCGGCAGAATCGCGGAGGCCATGCCGAACAGGGCAGGATACCCGCTTGAAGCGGAGGACCAATCCCTATAGGATGCACGGATGCTTGAGAAAGGACTGGTGCAGATCTACACCGGCGACGGCAAGGGCAAGACGACCGCGGCCTTCGGGCTGGCGGTGCGTGCCGCCGGTCGCGGCAACCGCGTGCTGATCTATCAGTTCCTCAAGCCGCCGTCATTGGAGTTGGGCGAGCGACTGGGCGTCGAACGCTCCGGCCTTCCCATTCGATGGGAGGCCCTGGAGACCAAGTGGGACCTGTCCGGCTCCCTTCGCAACGAGCAGGACGTCGCCCAGGTCAAAACAGCCGTTGCGAAGGTGTTGGCGGAGTTGACCGAGACAGCCGCAGCCGGAACGTACGATGTGATGATCCTCGACGAGATCGTCTTCTGTGTGTCGACCGGTCTGGCCCGACCGGAGGATGTGGGGATGCTCATCAAACAGAGAAATCCGCATGTCGAACTGATCCTGACCGGCCGCGGCGCAACGGCGGAGTTGATCTCGATGGCGGATCTGGTCACCGAAATGAAGAACGTCAAGCATCCCTATGACTGCGGGATCGGCGCGAGATCGGGGATCGACTATTAGCCGATTGGATTCAAGGAGCAAGAGGTGGCAAAGAGCGTTGCAGCGATCATTTGTGCGGCCGGACCGGGGAGCCGGTTCGGCGGCAAGAAGAGAAAGCAGTTTGTGGACGTCGCCGGCCGAGCGGTTCTGATGCGGAGCATCGAGTTGTTCGCCGATCGCGAGGGCATCAAGCAGATTCTCCTGGGGATCTCCAAGGTCGACCAGGAGACGGTCAAAGTCAACTGGGGCGCCAAGCTCTCGTTCTTCGGCGTCAAGACGTTCTTCGGCGGGTCCGAACGATTCGAGACGATCCTCAACGCGCTGGAACTGATCAAGGACGGGATCGACCTGGTCGCGGTGCACGATGCGTGTCGATGCTGCGCCACGGATCAGCTCATCGCCGGCGTGATCGCCAAGGCCGCCGAGACGGGAGCGGCCATCCCTGCGGCTCCGGTGATCGCGACGATCAAGCAAGTCCAGGACGGCCAAATCGTCAGGACGGTGGATCGATCCGACCTGTTCGAGGCCCAGACGCCGCAGGTGTTCGACGTCGCCCTGCTGAAGAAAGCCTACGCCAACCTTCCGAACGTGGACCAATCGGCCGTCACCGATGACGCATTTCTCGTGGAGGCCCTCGGTCACAAGGTCGCGATCGTGGAGTCAGACTCTTCCAACATCAAGATCACACGGCCCAGCGACATCGCGATCGCCGAGGCGATCTTGAAGTCGCGACCCAAGCCCAAGCCGGAGGGCGGTATCAATCCCTTCGCCGAGGCCGAATGGTGACAAGAGAAGTGAGATTGTTGATGTGTGATTTTTGATTTGCAGATCGACAATCAACCCTCCCACTTCAAACTTGAAACTTTTTCTCGATTTTACTCTTGACAAAGTCGAACGTATCCGATCTAATAGAGTGATTATGGTTCAGAGCAACGGCAATAACTTCGGGTTTTTTGGGTATTGGTGGCCTGCAGGATAAATCCGGCAGGCGAGCGAAGATCTTGCTCTAAGTAACAATCTCAGTAACACGAATCTTTGAAGCAGCCTGTCGGACCCGACAGGCTGCTTTTTTTATGCCCTTATGCAGCCGAGAGCCTGTGAGAGTGAAGAAACTGAGGTGAAAAGCGGACTATGGAAGACTATCGCCAGATCATAGAGAACGCCGAACCCGGCCAGATCGTCCCGATCGTCAAACGGATTGACGTGGACGACCCGCTGGAATTCTTCGCCAAGCTCAGCGACTACGGCCGAGCCAAGAACTGCTGCCTGCTGGAGTCCCGCGAATACCTGGCGGGCACCACGGCCCTGAGCTTCGGCACCGCCCGCCCCGCTCTGTACATGACCGGGACCGGCCAGGATTTCACGATCAAGGCCCTCAGCAAGCCCGGCCGGCGAATGCTAAGCTACTTCGCAACCCATCCCGAGCGATTCGCCTTCTGCGAATCCATCGACTTCGGGCCCGAGGTCATCACCGGCAAAATCAAGCGACAGGAAGGGACTGTGGACGAGCAATCGCGGCTCCGCGCCACGAATCAGATGGACGTCCTGCGGGCGGTCGCATTCGCCTTCCGCCTGGCCAGCAAGCCTTTCCGAGTCACCTGCGGCCTGTTCGGGGCCCTCAGTTACGACTTTGTCGATCAGTTCGAGAAGCTTCCGGCCAGCGGGCAGGACCTGCTCGGCAACCCCGATTACGAGTTGTACTTCGCCGACAACATCTTCCTGATGGACCACGAGAGCAACCAGGGCTACATCGTCGTCAACTGCATGATCACCAACGGCGACCGCCAGGCTGTGATCGCCGAGGCCCAGAGCAGCTTCGATTTCTACTTCAACATGGCCCGGTTCGATCCGCCCAAAGGGCACAAGCACGTCGCCCCCCTGCCGGCAGCCTCGACCGACACGGTCCAGCAGGAATACGAGACCATGGTCGACCAAGCCAAGCGGCACATCCTCGACGGCGACATCTTCCAGGTGGTTCTCAGCCGCACGTTGACGGAGCCGTGCCCCGACGAGCCGCTGGACGTCTACAAGCGCTTGCGGGAGCTGAACCCTTCGCCCTACATGTTCTACGTAAACACGCCGAACACGATCCTGATGGGTTCCAGTCCCGAGTTGAACCTGCGGGTCAGCGGGACCGGGCCGCGGAACGTCGAGATTCGCCCGATCGCAGGCACCAAGCCCCGCGGCCGCATCGACGGCCAGATCGACACCGACACCGACTTCCGCTACGAAGCGGAACTCAAGCTCGACCGCAAGGAATTGGCCGAGCACATGATGCTCGTGGATCTGGCCCGCAACGATATCGCCCGCGTGGCGAACCCCGGCAGTCGAGTCGTCAACGAGCTGCTGACCGTGGAGAAATACGAATCGGTCCAGCACCTGGTGAGCAATGTCAAAGGCACGTTGCGACCCGATCTCGACGCCCTGAGCGCGTACCTGGCGACGATGAACATGGGGACGCTGACCGGAGCTCCAAAAATCGAGGCGATGAAGATCATCCGCAAGCTCGAGAAGAACAAACGCGGCTACTACGGCGGCGCCGTGATGTACCTGACCGTGGACGGCCAATTCGACAGTTGCATCACGATCCGCAGCTTGCAGGTGCGAGACCACACCGCCTACATTCGCGTCGGCGCCGGCATCGTCCACGACAGCGTGCCAAAGACTGAGTTCGAGGAAACCGAGCACAAGGCGGGATCGTGCCTGCGGGCGATCCGCGGAAAGTAGGCACTTGGTGACAGTGCTTCGGCAACATCCTCCGGGTGGCAGCATCAAGCGCAGCTTGGCGATGGTCTTCTGTGCATCCGGAGGAGCCATCGCCAAGGCCTTCGGCCTTGACGCTGCCACCTGGAATGACAACTGAGACAAGGTGTGAAAGGGATTCCGATGGAGTCTGGCAATAACAGGGTTCTGTTCATCGACAACTTCGACTCGTTCACCTACAACCTCGTGGACGACTTCGCCAAACGGCAGTGTACGACGCGGGTCTACCGCGCCGACACGAGGATTGAGGACCTTCAGGTCGTGGTGGACGAATTCGACCCGGACCTGCTGGTCATCTCGCCGGGCCCCGGGAATCCGTCGACGGCGGGCGTGTCGTTGGAGGCCGTGGATACTTTCAAGAACCGGCTGCCCATCTTCGGCGTGTGTCTGGGCCACCAGGTCATCGTACAATACTTCGGCGGAGTCGTCAGCCACGCCCCGGAGCCCATGCACGGCAAGCCCTCCCGAATCACCCACACGGGCAAAGGCCTCTTCCAGAGCATCGAGAACCCGTTGCAAGCCGGCCGATATCACAGCCTCGCGGCCCGCACGCTGCCCGACTGTCTGGAAGTCACGGCCCAGTTCGAGGGCGTGGTCATGGGCGTCCAGCACAGAGAACTGCCCATCTTCGGCGTGCAGTTCCATCCCGAGAGCATCCTGACGCCCGCGGGCGGAAAGATCATCCAGAACGTTCTCCAAATCGCAGCGAACCACAAACAACCGGTAGGGAGCTGAACATGGCGAACATCACGCAGTGTCTCGAAATCATCCTCAACGGCGGAGATCTCACCTTCGACCAGGCCAAGGCCCTGCAGGACACGATCTTCGAAGGCCAGGTGACGGAGGTCCAGATCGCCGCGTTCCTGGCGATGATGAGAATGAAAAAGGCAACCGCCGAGGAGATTGCGGGCCTGGCGCAATCGTTGAGAAACCATGTCGTGCGGGTCGACGTCGATCTCCCCAACATGATCGACACCTGCGGCACCGGCGGCGCGGGCGTCAAAACGTTCAATATCTCCACCGCCTCGGCCTTCGTCGCCGCCGGCGCGGGCGTCTACGTCGCCAAGCACGGCAATCGCGGGATCACCAGCCGGTGCGGCTCGGCAGACGTGCTCGAAAAGCTCGGCGTGAACATCGACCCCGGCCCGGATGTCGTCGCTCAGTGCATTCGCGAAACGCATGTCGGGTTCATGTTCGCGCCGAAATATCACCCGGCCATGCGATTCGTGCAGCCGATCCGAAAGAGCCTGGACTTCCGGACTGCGTTCAACATTCTGGGCCCCTTGGCCAACCCCGCCGGCGTCAAGGCCCAAGTGATGGGCGTCTCGGACCCCGAGTTGCTCGACCGAATCATCGAGAGCCTGAAAATGCTCGGCGCCAGGCGGGCAATGGTCGTCCACGGCCAGGGGATGGATGAGATCAGCCTGCTGGGCAAAACGCGGGTCGTCGAGCTTCGCGACGGCTGGGTCACCTCGTTCATGCTGGACCCGAAGGATTACGGGATCGCCAATGCCCCGATCGACGCCTTGGGCAGCGGCGACGCGGTCACCAACGCCGCCGTGATCCGCGATATTCTGGCCGGCAAGGTGAAGGGGCCTCGCCGGGACATCGTCATGCTCAATGCCGCCGCCGGAATCGTTGTAGCCGGCCTGGCGGACAGCTTCGCCCAGGCCCTTCCCCTGGCAGAAGCTTCTATTCAACAAGGAAAGGCGTTACATTGTCTGGAGAGGCTGGTTGAGGTTTCCAACAAGGCATAGCCTCCGAATCGAGATGGGAATATGTTGATAACCAAGGTCAAGATCTGTGGAATTACCAATTACGACGACGCCATGGCGGCCATGGATATGGGCGCGGACCTGCTCGGGTTCAACTTCTATCCGCAGAGCCCCCGCTACGTCGAGCCGGTCAAGGCGGCCGAGATCATCAAGCGACTGCCGGCCTTCATCGACGTCTCCGGCGTCTTCGTCAACAGCACGCTCGAGCAGATCCGCGAAATCGCCGGCATGTGCCAGCTGGACTGGATCCAGTTGCACGGCGACGAGACCACGGACTTCTGCAAGTGGCTGGCGTACGACAGCGTCAAGACGATGAAGGCCCTGCGAGTCAAAAACATTGCGGACCTCCAGCGAGTGGACAACTACTTTACCGACGCGGTCCTGCTGGACACGTACAATCCCGAGCGCTATGGCGGCACAGGTCTGACCTTCGACTGGAACATCATCGGCCACATCGCCAAGCGGGTCTTCCTGGCCGGCGGGATCACGCCGGAGAACGCAGCGGAGGCCGTCGGCCTGGGCGTCTACGGGATCGACGTCTGCAGCGGCGTGGAGGCGAAGCCCGGCAAGAAGGACCACGGCAAGATGAAGGCGTTGTTCGACAGCATTCGACACCTAAGAGCGTGAACTGATTGTTGATTTGTGATTTTTGATTGTTGATGTGCGTAGGCCCCCCTTCTTCAATCAACAATCAACCATCAAACATCAAAAATCCCTTACAAAGGATGCCATATCATGAAGCACAGAGGTCGATTTGGCGATTACGGCGGCTACTATGTGCCGGAGGTGCTGATTCCGGTACTCGAGGAACTGGAGGAGGCGTTCGACCGCTTCTCCGTGGATCGGGCGTTCGTCGCCGAACTCGATCAGTTGTATCGGAACTACGCCGGCAGGCCGACGCCGCTCTATCACGCCAGGCGTCTGAGCGAACACGTGGGCTTCCAGGTCTATCTCAAACGCGAAGACCTGCTCCACGGCGGCGCGCACAAGGTCAACAACACGCTCGGCCAGGGTCTGCTCGCCAAGTACATGGGCAAGACCAAGCTCATCGCCGAGACCGGCGCAGGCCAGCACGGCCTGGCCACCGCCATGATCGGCGCCCTGCTGGGCATGGAGACCAAGATTTTCATGGGCGTCACCGATGTCGAGCGGCAAAGCGTCAACGTCCACAAGATGAGGCTCTGCGGCGCGGAAGTCGTCTCCGTCGAAGGCGGGACCGGCACGCTCAAGGACGCGATCAACGACGCCCTGCGGTACTGGACTTCGCACGTGTCCGACACGTTCTATCTCTTCGGCACCGCGGCCGGCCCGCACCCCTACCCGACCATCGTCAAGCACTTCCAGAGCTGTATCGGTAAAGAAGCCCGGCGGCAATGCCTCGACCAGATCGGGCGGCTGCCCGACATGGTCGTCGCCTGCGTCGGCGGCGGCAGCAACGCGATCGGCGTCTTCGCCGGCTTCCTGGACGACAAAGACGTCCAACTCATCGGCGTCGAAGCCGGCGGCAAAGGCGTCGCCACCGGCAAGCACGCCGCGAGTCTGACCGCCGGCCGGCCCGGCGTTCTGCACGGGGCAAAGTCCTACCTCCTGCAGGACAAGGACGGCCAAATCATCGACACCGAGTCCATCAGCGCCGGCCTCGACTATCCCGGCGTCGGCCCCGAGCACTCTCTGCTCAAGGACATCGGCCGAGCCCAGTATGTCCCGGCCGACGATGAGGACGTCCTGGACACGTTCGGCCTGGTCACGCGGATCGAAGGAATCATCCCGGCCCTGGAGAGCACCCATGCCCTGGCCCACGTCGTGAGCCTCAAGGGCAAGTTGGACCCGGATACGGTAGTCGTGGTGAATCTCTCCGGCCGAGGCGACAAAGACGTCGGGATCGTAGAAAAACATCGACCCTTGAAAGATTCGCGGAAGCAATAGGTCCCATTTGTCGCAGGAGTCTTATCCGTCCTACTGCTTTCCGTTTTCTGGAGCTTCCATGAAAAGCTACAAAGAAGTGTTTGCAGATCTCCGTCACGAGGGCCGCGCGGCCCTGATCCCCTTCTTCGTGATCGGCGACCCCGACTATGACACAAGCCTGGCCGTGGTGAAGGCCGCGATCGACGCCGGCGCCGACGTCCTGGAGCTGGGCATCCCCTTCTCCGACCCGATCGCCGACGGTCCCACGATTCAGAAGGCCGACGTGCGGGCCATGCGCAGCGGCATGAACACGCACAAGGCCTGCGAGTTCATCCGCCAGGTCAAGCGGCACAAGGACATCCCGATCGGCCTGCTCCTGTATTACAACCTCATCCAGCAGTACGGGGCCGAGCGGTTCTTCAAGGACTTCCACAAAGCCGGCGTCAACAGCGTCCTGGTGGCGGACCTGAGCATCGACGACGCCGACGAGGTCCTGGTCCCGGCCCAGGCCGCAGGTCTTGACAGCGTCTTCATGGTCACGCCGAACACGGCCCCGGACCGGATGAAGAAAATCGCCTCGCGGACGACGGGTTTTGTCTACACGGTCTCGCTGCTCGGCGTCACCGGCAGTCGGGAGGCCCTCTCCAACTCGGTCGACGGTCTGGTTCGCCAACTCAAAGACCTGACGGACGTGCCGATTTGCGTCGGCTTCGGCGTCAGCAAGCCCGAGCACGCCAGAACCATCGCGGACGCCGGCGCCGACGGCGTCATTATCGGATCCAGGCTCGTGGCCATGATCGAGAACCATCTCGAACAGCCCCGGCAGGCGATTGAGGAAATCACGCATTTTCTAGGCGAGATCCGCAAAACGCTCGCCGCCAACTGAGCGAGGGAATCGCCATTCGTGCCAATCCCCGAACTCCCTGTAGCCTGCGCGAGTAACAATGGGTACACTGACCCGCCGGGCTACGGGGCGGATTCCAGCTGGAATGCGGACGTCCTGTTCTCGACGGTTCAGAATGAGATTGATGTTCAGTTAGGGAGGACAACGAAATGAACAGAAACACCTTCGCATTGGGCACGCTATCGCTGATTCTGGCGTTGATTTCGACGGCTCTCGCCGCATCGCCGACACAGAACGCGGATGAAAACCTCGGCCGCAGCACAAGCCTCGTTCGCTCGCCGATAACCACCACAACAGACACGCAGCAAACGGTCGAACCGAGACTGCAATACCAGAGGCTTCAGCAGCGGATCGACGACCTGAAGGCCGCCCACCAGGAGTTGATCGCCCAGTTGCAGGCCCTCCACAATTCGGCGGTCAAAGAGAACGCCAAAGAGACCGCCGGCCAGATCCAGGCCATGATCAGCAAGCGTCAGGAGACGTTCCAAAACACCTTGCGACAGCTCGAGCAGCAGCAGGTGGAGCTGCAGCAGGCCGGTCGGGGCCGGGCGCAGCGCACGGGTATGGAGAGACTGCCGCGAGTCCGAGGCAAACAGGCTCCGGATTTCGAGTTGGACAGCTTCGACGGACGCAACGTGAAGCTCTCGAACTACAAGGGCCGCATCGTCGTGCTGGAGTGGATGAATCCCGAATGCCCCTTCTCCCGGTATCACTATGAGACCGCTCACACGATGGTGGACCTGGCGAAGAAGTACAAAGACAAGGAAGTCGTGTGGCTCGCCATCAACAGCACGAACAACACGACGCCCGAGATCAATCGGGACTTCGCCCAGAAACACAAGCTGACGTACCCGATCCTCGACGACCGGTCCGGCCAGGTCGGCAGACAATACGGCGCGAGGAACACGCCGCACGTGTTCGTCATCGACAAGACCGGTGTCATCGCGTACGAAGGGGCCATCGACAACGCCCCGCTGGGCAAACAGGAACCGGGAGCCGGGTCGGTCAACTACGTGGACAAGGCCATTTCCGAGCTGTTGGCGAACCAGCAGGTGAGCCTGCCCAACACGCCACCGTACGGCTGCACGGTCAAATACGCCCAACAGTAACCGAAAGGACGACAGCAGGTCGCGACACGCCCAAAGCTCTCTTTCGCCGGCCGGTTCCCTCGATCGGAACTTGCTGGCGGGAGAGAGCCTTTCTCATTACAATACCTCCACCGGTACATACAGCCCAAACGCTGCTGGAGCCGGGACTCGCGACTAACGTCATGAAAGGAGGCAAAGGATGGAGATCGCCACACGAAATACCGCTCGGTTCGTCACCCTTCTGTTCGCATGCAGCTGTGTGTTTTCGCTGCCGGTGGGAGCACAAACCACAGCGCCGCTGAAGTTCACGTATGCCGATTTGGTCGGCCGTCTCACGGATCTGGACCATCTGGCCACGTTGCCTGTGCCGGGCGAACGATGTGCCCAATGGTCGAGCTGGGACCGAGCCAGCCAATACGACACGGCCTCGGGCCAGTACCTCAAGTGGGACGCCAACGGCGACGGCAACGGCATCATCCGCAAAGAAGGCGATGAACTGGTCTTTGCCGAGATCGAAGGCCCCGCCGTCATCTGGCGGACCTGGTCGGCTCTGGCCAAGGACGGCCACGTGAAGATCTATCTCGACGGCGCGACCACGCCCGCGGTGGACCTGCCCTTCATCGGCTACTTCAATGGCGAGAACGCGCCGTTCACGTATCCGGCCCTGGTGCACGAAGCCGCCCGCGGGCAGAACTGCTACGTCCCGATCCCCTTCCAGAAATCCTGCAAGATCACCGCCTCAGGCGACTGGGGCGCCTACTACCACTTCACCTACACGACCTATCCCAAGGGGACCATCCTGCCGACCTTCACGCGGGATCTTTCCGAGGAACAGTTGCACGCGCTCGATCGCGCCAACACCGTGCTCTCCCGGCGAGGCAACGGCCCCCTGTTCCGACGCACAGGCCAGAAAAAGGAGGACAAGCAGGTGACGGTCCCGCCGGGCAAGACGGTCACCGTCCTGCAGCTCGACGGCAAACAGGCGATCACCGGGGTCGACGTAAGCCTGCCCGTCGGCGAGGGTGACTTGGATACTCTCCGCGAGCTGACGCTGCATATGTACTGGGACGGCGAATCGCAGCCGAGCGTGTGGGCCCCCTTGGGCGATTTCTTCGGCACCGCTCCCGGCGTAAACAAATACGAATCCTATCCGCTGGGCATGACCGACTCCGGCTTCTTCTGCCGCTGGTACATGCCCTTTGAGCGAGGGGCCCAGGTCAAGGTCACCAACGACGGAGCCAAGGAGCGGAAGATCAAGTTCACGATCAGCCACGCTCCGTTGACCAAGCCCATCGAAACCCTCGGACGTTTCCACGCGAAATGGCATCGGGACGCCTTCCTGCCGCAGGATCCCGAGCGTCGGAAGATCGACTGGACGATGCTCAAGACCGAGGGGAAAGGCCGCTTCTGCGGCGTGATGCTGCACGTGTGGAATCCTCGCGGCGGCTGGTGGGGAGAAGGCGACGAGAAGTTCTTCGTCGACGGCGAGAAGTTCCCCTCCACCTTCGGCACCGGCTCCGAGGACTACTTCGGCTACGCATGGTGCGACCCCAAGCTCTTCGAGAATTGCTACCACAACCAGACGATCAGCATGAACAATAAAGGCCACATCTCGGTCAACCGGTGGCACATCACCGACAACGTGCCCTTCGAAAAGTCGTTCGAGGCCGCGATCGAAAAGTACTATCCCAACAGCAAACCGACGCTGTACGCCGCGACGGTTTATTGGTACCAGGCCGCCGGCCAGAAGGATCCCTACGAGCCTGTGGCGGTCGATCAGCGAAAGGGATACTGGACGCCTGTCGAAGCGTTCAAGATCAAGGGAGTTCTCGAAGGCGAAGAGCTGGTGATCCTCTCCAAGACCGGCGGCAACACGCAGGTTCAGGACATGTCCGGCTATGGCACACCCTACAGCAACGACGCGCATCTGTGGTGGACCGACGCCAAGCCCGGCGACACGCTGGAGCTGGCCGTACCTGTGGAAAAAGCCGGAACTTACCGGATCAAAATGCAACTCACAAAAGCCATCGACTACGGCATCGTGCAGTTGTCTCTCGACGACAAGAAGCTCGGCGGCCCCATCGACCTCTACAACGACGGCGTCGTCGCCACCGGGGCCCTCGACCTGGGCACGCGCGACCTGAGCCAAGGCCGGCACACCCTGAAGATCGAAATCGTCGGGGCCAACGAAAAGGCCGTCAAGAGCTACATGTTCGGCCTGGACTACGTGAAGCTGGAAAGCACGGCATCGAGCAAGGAGATCCCCAACGTGACACGCGTTGGGGATCCCTTTTAGTCTGCCGGAGGACCCCGATTACACGCTCTTGGATTCCGCAAAAGACTCGGTCCGCTTCACCATGGAGCGGACCTTCGTCGAATACAACGGGCGTTTGGCCAGCAAGTCCAGTTTCGTCGACAAAGACGGCAACATCATGGGCTGGCACGACTTCGGCAACCTCGAAGGCCCCGGTTGGGCGGCCAACGCCGTGGGCGGGGCCTACGAACTCTACGCCTTCGGCCGACACACTGAGGACGCGTCCCTCCAGAAAAAGGCCCTGAGCCTGCTGGACCACGTCCTGGAGAACGGCTTCATCGATTATGAAACCGGCTTCATCACGGGCTACCGCGAGACCACGACCAACCAGTTCTGCCTGAACTACCAGCACAAGAGCAATTGGTTTTGTCCCGGCTCGATGGCCAAGATCGCATATCAACTGCTGATCTTCAGCGACCTCGTGGATGGCGAGCGAAAAGCGAAGATGCAAAGCGTCGCCGTCAAGACGGCCGACTGGATTCACAGGAACATCCGCCCCACCGCCAACGGTTGGTATCCGCGACGGTGCCACCCCACCGGCGAGCACTATCCGCAGAACGCCTACGGCGACGGCGACATCCTCTTCGAGAAAAGCGGCGACGGGCTGTTCATCATCCAGCTCAACACCGCGCTCACCCAGCGAGGGCTTGCGGACTATACCGACGCGGTCCGGCGAAGCGTGAAGGTCTTCGTGGACGCCGGTGGGATCTTCGGCAGCATCAATCACGACACGTACGACGAGCACGAGTGCGTCGCCTACGCGGTGGCGTTTCGCACGTTGCGTGAAGCAGCCAAGCTCCTGAAGGACGACGCCATCCGAGCCTTCGCCTACGACAAATGCCTCGCGGATCTCGACCAGTTCAAGATGACCGAGGACAGGAATGGCGTGCAGACCAAGGGTCTGCTCTACATGGAGAAGAGTTGGGACACAGCCTATCTCTGGGAGAACGCCGAGGCGGCCCTGGCCTACTTCGAAGCCTACGAGGACACGGGCAAAGAGCAGTACAAACAGGACGCCCTGACCATCCTGCGGGCCATCGCCAAGCATCACCAGCGGGACACGGGATTCCTCACCGAAGGCGTTGACTGGAACAACCACGTCGGCAAGCAGCACCATTTCGACGGAGCCGAATACGGGGACATCCAGTACACCGAGCCCCTGCTGAACAACCTGCACCTTCTCGAACCCACCCTGTTGGGCATTCGATTGGGCATCATCAAGGACAACAAGTGAGATTCTTTGGATGCGGAGACGAAGATGGGAAGACCGAGCATGAAATTCGTAGGGTGGGTCCTTGACCCACGCGTTTCACACATCGAATCGGACCAGACGCGTGGGTTGAGAACCCACCCTACGCGAGCCCTCATGGCTTGTCTCTTGCTATGGGGCGGTTGCTTCGCAGCCGCGCAGGAAACCGCGGCGGTGTCCCATTTCGTGCCGGCGGACAAGGGCCTGCCCCAGGATTTCGCGGCGAAGCTGCTCCAGAGAGGCGATCGGGCCGTCTGGTCCGGCGAAGAGCTGGAGACCATTGGCATGCCCGTCGGCGGCATCGCAACCGGACAGCTCTATCTTCGCGGCGACGGCACGCTCGGCCTCTGGCAGATCTTCAACAAGCATGTCTTCAGCGGTTACGGCCGGGACAACTACCGCACGTATCGTCCGGACTCCCCCGTCGATTCCGGCTTTGCGATCGGAATCGTATCCAAAGAAAAGGTAACCGTGCGACCTCTGAACAAGGATTTCGGCCGGGTGGAATTCACCGGCGAGTATCCCATCGCCATGGTTCGATATAAGGCGGACGACCTCCCGATCCAGGTCCAAATGGAGGCGTTCTCTCCGTTCATTCCGCTGAACGCCAAGGACTCCGCCCTGCCGGCGACGATCTTTCACATCACGCTCAAGAACACATCCAGCCAGACCCATGAGGCTGGCGTTCTGAGCTGGCTTCAGAACGCGGTGCTCTTCGATTCCGCCAAGGCTGTCCGAGCGACGCGGGAAAGCCGCTTCGTGCAGGACGGAGGCCGCGCATTGATCGTACATACGGCAAAAGAGACACCGCAGGAGCAGGTACAGGCCCCCCGGTTGAAGATCGTCCTCAATGACTTCGAGGGCAAGGACTACGGCGACTGGAAAACCACCGGCGAGGCGTTCGGCCAAGGTCCGGCTCACGGCACCCTTGCCAGCCAGCAGCAAGTTAGCGGCTTCCTCGGCGAAGGACTGGTGAACACGTTCCTGGACGGCGACCGGCCCCATGGAACGCTCACCTCCCCTGCTTTCGAGATCTCCCGGAGGTTCGTCAACTTCCTCATCGGCGGCGGAAACCACGCGGACCAGACCTGCATCAATCTGCTCATCGACGACAAAGTCGTTCGGACCGCCGTCGGCAAGGATAACGAGAAACTCGAATGGTCCTTCTGGAACGTCGAAGATCTGCAGGGCAAGACCGCGACGATCCAGATCGTCGACCGCAATTCCAGTGCCTGGGGACATATCAACATCGATCAGATCGAGATGGCGGACGAGTCCTATGAAGCGGACTTGGGCCCCTTCGACAAGCTGCCCGATTACGGCTCGCTCGTGTTGGCCATCACCGATCCGACGTACCGGGACCCGAACGACCCACCGGTCATCAACTTTGATTTTCCCTGGGCCAAAGGACTTTACGCAGCCCAGGAAGCGACATATCCGGCCGCGGAGAAGAGGAGCATGACGGCCATGACGAAACCGGTCAAGTTGGCTCCGGGCCAGGAACGCACGTTCACATTCGTCCTGGCATGGCATTTCCCCAATCATCCGCAGGGACATGAGTACGCCAATCGATTCAAGGACGCCGCGGAGATCGCTCATTATGTTCTCGATAATCACGATCGCCTGACCGACGACACGCGAACGTGGTGCAAGACCTTCTACGAGGACAGCACGCTGCCCCGCTGGCTCTTGTTCCGGCTGCACTCGACCGTGAGCAACCTCGCGACGGGGACCTGCCAATGGTGGCAGAGCGGGCGGTTCTGGGCGTGGGAAGGCGTCGGATGC
>CALMMH010000327.1 GCA_937868145.1 uncultured Phycisphaerales bacterium | reverse complement strand
GCGCGGCTGGTGGAAGTTCGACGAAGCCGAGGGCCAGGCTGTCGCGGATTCCTCGCCTTGCGGCAACGACGGCGCGATCGTTGGAAATGCGAAGTGGCAGCCGACGGGCGGGCGGTTCGGCGGCGCCCTCGAGTTCGACGGGATCGGCAGCTACGTTCGCATCGAGAATGAGTCGGCGTTCGATCTCGTCGACGAGGTCACCGTGGCGGCCTGGGTCAAGGTCCGTGTCTTCGACAAGGAGTGGCAGACCATCATCGCCAAAGGCGACAGAACGTGGCGTCTGGCCAGAGAGCACTTTGCGAATTCGGCGCAATTCACCGCCGGTTGGGTCGAGGATGGCCGCATTGTGCGGGGAAGCGTCGACATCAACGACGGCCAGTGGCACCACGTCGTGGGCGTCGGAGACGCGGACTCGGTGTCCCTCTACGTGGACGGCGTTCTCGACAGCGTCGTGAAGACGCCGGGCGCGATGCGGCCGAATGACGAACCGGTCTCTATCGGCGAGAACTTGCAGCAGGTGGCCCGGGGACGGTACTGGAACGGCTGGATCGACGAGGTCTGCGTCTTCAACTATGCCATGGACGCGAACGATGTGAAAACCCTGTACTCCAGCAAGGAACCGATCGCGCGCGAGGCGGCAGCCACGCTGCGTCTCTTGCAGGCGACGCTGCCGGGGCCGGCGGAGACTGGGGTTGCCGCAACGGCCGAGACGGGAGCACAGGTTCAGCCCGTATCCGCGTCGTCGGCGGCGACCGATCCGGCCTCCCAAGGCGGAAAGAACCGCGTCACAGTGGTGATTATCATCACCGTCGTCGCCGTGATCGCAGGGGTCTCCTTCTTCACCAAACAGAAGAGCCCGCAATAGGGGAGCCGCCGAAGACGGAGACAATGGGACTCCTTGTGATCTGGCGGATCGACGTCCAGAGGGGCGTTCTCCATTATCGAGAGGAGCTATCGTATCATGTGCAGAAAGCCGTGTTTGGCGTCCTTGGTTGCGTTGTTGGTCTTGACGGCTGCAACGGGGTCGACGAGCCGGGCCGGGCAATCGTCGGCGGAATCGGCTTCGCCGAAGACCATGCAGGTCACCTTCACCGGCAAGGTTCTCGACAGCCAGGACAAACCCGTCGCGGATGCGAATGTGGTCTTCTATGAGGTGAGCTACGACGAGTCCGGCGCGTTCCCTACGGCCAAGCGGGTCCAAAACGTGATCACCGGCCCGGACGGTGCGTTCGCCTTCACGGCTCCCCAGGGACAAGACGGCTACAGGCAGGGTTCCATCATCGTTCGCAAGGAAGGTCTGGCCCTGGGCTGGGCCGTCTGGAACATGCGAGAGGGGAATCAGCAGTCGGATATCAAACTGGGCGAGCCCAAGGAACTCAGCGGCATCGTGGTCGACGAAGGCGATGGCCCGATTGTTGACGCCGAAGTCAGTCTGGCCCTTGGGATCATTGACGCCGAGCAGGATCGTCGCTACCTGATGTACTTCGTGGCCCCGAAGCTCCTGACGGTCAAGACCGACAGCGCCGGCCGGTTCGTCTTCCCGAACATGCCCGCGGAGGCGACGTTCGAGCTCCTGGCGAAAAAGACCGGGCGGGCCACCACGTGTTCCTTCGATGCAGAGAGCTATCGCGGCGAGAAATGCCAGTTCTCCCCGGGCCAGACGGATATCAAATTCGCCATGCCCATGGAGGCCAGGCTCCAGGGCAAGGTTGTAGAGAAGTCCAGCGGCAAACCCGTAGGTGGCGTGCAACTCATCGCTCAGCCCGATCGACGCGGCCTGCCTCTTGCGATCGAAACCGTCACCTCCGCCTCTGACGGCTCGTTCTCCATCGGCAGTCTGCCCCCGGGCGGATATACGGTGGATTTGCCGCAGCGACGAGCGACCGCCGATTGGGTGGCTGACCCGGTGAAGGCGACTCTGAAGGCGGGCGAGCTTGTGCAGGATGTCCGACTCTCGTTGTCGAAGGGCGGCCTGCTGGAGGTGTTGGTCAAAGAGGACAAGAGCGGCAAGCCTGTCGAGAAGGTAAGCGTCAATATTCGCGACGAGGCGCAGAACCGCTGGTCCAACAGTGTGACCGACGCCAGCGGCATCGCTCGCATTCGGTTGTCCGCCGGCGACTATCGAATAGGGGGGATCTACAAGGAGGGCTATACCCGCGCGGAGCAGGAAGAGTCGTTCACGATCGCCGAGGGGGAAACCAAACGGATGGAAGAGACGCTCGGCGGGCTGCCCACGGTCAGCGGCGTCGTGTACGACGATTCGGGAAAACCCCTGGAAGGGGCGACGGTGCAGGTTCTGCCGGGAGGCCGCGGCAAGAACGCAGTCTCCGACGCCGAAGGCAAGTTCACCGTGAACTGGGACACGCAGGGCTGGTCCTCGGGGCAAGACATGGTGTTCTACATCGTCGCCCGTCATATCGAACGCGGTCTCGCAGTTGGTCAACCGATCGATGAGGAAAAGGGGCAGATGGACGTGAAGCTTTGTCCCGCGACCACCCTGGCCGGGCAGGTCGTGGATCCCAACGGCAAAAGCATCCCGGGAGCCATGTTGACGATCATGTTCCGCGCCTCTCGCTGGGGGGCCTCATTTCTGCCGCACGGCAGCATCCGAACGGACGCCGAAGGCCGATTCGAGGCGCTGGCGTTGCCGGCCGATCAGCAATACGACGTCACCGCCTCCGCGGACGGCTGCGGCCAGGAACGCATCCAGATCACCGAAGAACAGACGGCCGCCGGGAAAACTCAGGTGAGCACGTTCACGTTGCCGGTGGCAAATCTCTCGGTCACAGGCACGGTCGTCGATTCACAGGGTAAACCCGTCTCGGGAGCCCAGGTTTCCTGCAATGGCGGCTACGAGGACAATCAGCCGGACCGCAACACTCGGACGAATGCCGAAGGCCGATTTACTCTCGATCACGTCTGCGCCGGGCGCATCAATATCAGCGCGTACAGCCAGGGCGGCGGAACGAATCTGAACGGGTATGTCCAGACGGAAGGCGGCGCCAGCGATGTTCAGATCGTCGTCGCCGAACGTTCCAGTTCGAGGGTGTTCGTGCCCAAGAAGCCGGCCTCATTGAAAGGCAAGCGGCTGCCCGATCTGAAGAAGCTGGGAATCGAGTTGCCGGCCGACGCCAACGACCGCATGTTGCTGGTCTGCTTCTGGGATATGAATCAGAGGCCCTCGCGGTACTGCATGAGCGAGTTGATCCGCCGGGCGCCGCAACTGGCCGAGAAGGGCGTGACGATTGTCGCGATCCATGGCGCGCAGATCGAGCAGACGAACCTGGATCAATGGATGCAGCAGAACAAACCTCCTTTCGCGGTCGGTTGCCTCAAAGACAAGATCGAGCAAACGCAGTTTGAATGGGGCGTGGTCTCCCTTCCACATCTGATTCTGACGGACAAGAAGCATTTTGTGGTCGGGGAAGGTTTTGCCATGCTGGGGGAGTTGGATAAGCGAATCGAAGAAGCTTCCCGTCAATGAGGTCGGCGGAGCGGGGTTATGAGAACGCAGCGAATTTCGGTGACGGTTGCGATGCCGATCTCGACGGTCGTATGCGCTCAATCCCGGGCGGACGCGTGTCCCGTCGTCGGCGGTTCAATCGTCGATGTCGATGCGCCGGTCAGCGGAGTTTTCGGAAGGCGTCGGGGGACATGCCGAAGACCTTCTTGAACGCGCGGGAAAAGTGGAAGGCGTCGCGGAACCCCAGTTCGTACGCGATCTCCTTGATGCGAGCGTCGGGGACCTGGAGCCGCTGGGCGGCCGCGGTCATCTTCAGCCGCAGCAGGTACTGGTAGGGGCTCTGGTCGTCGAATCGGCGGAACAGCCGGCACAGGTAGGCGACGTCGATGCGGCACTGGCCGGCGATCTGATCGAGACTGCGGATTGCCAGGCAGTTCTTGCGAATGAAATCCCGGCACGTCTGATACGTGGAGAACGCAGCGGTGGTGTGGGCCTCCTGTGTCGCGGCGGTCTCGGCGATTTTCACGATCAAGTACTGGAGGATCGTCGCGCAGAGCTGCGGACTGTAGCGGCTGTCGGTCTGGCCGTTGCCGATGAGATCGTCGAAAATCCGCAGAATCGCTTCCGGCGAGGCGACCTGCAGGGCCGTGCCGGGCGACGGGCCATAGCGATGCAGTATCTTCTCGGCGCCCGGGCCTTTGAAGTCCACGAAGTACTTTACGAGAGGGATGTCTTCATCCGTCGTGATGACGTGGGGGACGCCCGGCCCGTAGGAGAAGACCCTGCCCGGGATGAGGGAGTGTCGCTGGCCTGCCAGAGTCAGAGTTCCTTCGCCGCGGGCGACGAATTCGATTGAATGGAAGGGGAAGTCCGAGCGGTCGATGCGATAGCCGGGCCGGCAGTGCTCGCACCCGCCGCAGACGACCGTCACTGGCTGCGACGGCCGGCCGGACGTGTCCAGGTAGAAGCGGCGGGCCTCCAGCACCTCGGTTGAGAAGAACTCCGGCTGGCCGCCGGTCTCCGTTGTCCTATGCCGCATTATCGCATCCCAGGTCAAGAATCGTCATGTGATGGACAACAATTGCTATTTCCGTGATCTCGCAGAGTATTATACTCTATGTATCCCATTTTTGGGAGAGTCAATAACGGGCAGGTTGAAGAATCTGCGGAAAGGACGATTATGGCTGCGAAGAAGAATCTCAAAGCTGCTGATGTGCTCGCGAAGGACGATCTGATCGTGATCGGCGGAGCGGGAGGATTCATCGCCGGGGCGCTGGCGAGACGTTTTCATGAGCAGGGTTTCACGCGGATCCGGGCGATCGACAAGAAGCCGCTGCCCGAGTGGTATCAGCGGACGCCGGGCGTGGAGTGCCTGTGTATGGACCTCAGCCAGGAGAAGAACT
>CALMMH010000326.1 GCA_937868145.1 uncultured Phycisphaerales bacterium | reverse complement strand
AGGGCGTATTGTCCCTCGTTGTCGCCGGCGAGCCACTTGCCGACGAGCCATTCATAGTCGCCCTGGGCCAGGAGGTCGCCCAGTTTCTCGTAGTCGGTGTACTTCCCTTGCTGGCTGGCCGAAACCGCTGCCGCAGTCGCCGGCTGGCGTTTGTAGGTGAGCTTGCTCATGGGCTCGGAGTTGCGGTTCCCGCTGCCGTCCAGCATATAGATCGCGGCCGGTATGGTGTCGGCATTGACTTTCGTGTGAACCACGTGGCCCTTGTTCACTTCGCCGTTGGCGCCGGTGTGCTGGACGCGGTAGACCAGGTCGCCGGCGTCCTCGGTCCAGTCGCCCTTCCAGGAGCCGCCCATGTTGTCGGCGCCCAGCTCGACCACTTCGCCCGTGTTCGGCGAGAGCATGACGATGCCGCGATGCTTGAAGTCTTCGATCTTCAGTTCCGTCAGAACGGCGTGCTTGTCGAGCCCCCATTTGTACTCGATCTCGGCCTGGGTGTCCCCATCCGCAGAGACCCACCGGCCGATGATCCAGTCGTACCCTCCATACGTGACAAAATCGCCGAGCGTCTGCTGCGCGGATGCCACGGTGGCGCAGACGGCCAGGAACGCGACCACAGTCAGAAATACGGATCTCATACTCATGTCTTCTCCTTTTCGCTTGGGTTAGCCGTTCCGGAACCCTGTCGGCCCTCGCCGAAAGGCCCTTTCATCAGGATCGATCATTCTTACCAATATAACAAGCAGACGCCGGGAAATGCTCTACCCATTGGAAGATTTTCCTGAGAGCCTCCGACAGAATGACTTCGACAGGAAGTCCCGGCAGATGAGGATCGCTGCGGACGGGAAGAATGCTCCGTGAACGCCGGGGGGGGACGCCCATACCGGATCCGCGGTCGATGTTCCACAACGCGGGCAACCCAACCGGACCGCAGCAGGCGTCAGGACGTCAGATGAAATGCCCCCACGACCCTGCGGTCCTGCTCGATCCGGTCATTGAACATCTGCCAGGCGAGGTCGGTTCGCTCGTCGATGCAATCGATGCCCTTTTGCCGGAGAGCCTCCTTCGTCGCGGACTCCAGATGCATGCTGCCGCTGGCCCCGGTCCCGACGATCAGCAGATCAGGAGAGTACTCGATCACGGTCTCGAGATCCGCCACGGAGAGCTGGTGGGCGTCGCGGCGTCTCCAATAAGGCTCCACTTTGTCAGGGAACACGATCAGATCCTCATTAAAATCGTCGCCACAGACGCGAATGCGCCCGAAGGAATAGGCATCGACGTGGTTGCGTCCCGCGCCGCCGCCGGAGGGAATCTCCGCAGGCATTCGCATGTGCCGGGCGAACCACGCCCGGGCCAGATCCGCAACGATGTCGAGCTTGCCGGGTTCTTCGAACAGATGCGACGCCCCCGGCACAACGGCCAAGTCGTGCTCTGTAGTCAGTTTCACCGCGGCCTGGCGGTTCATTTCGAGGACCTCGGCGTCCTTGCCGCCGACGATGAGCAGCACGGGGGGTTTGACTTCATCGAGCACGTTCATCGCCAGATCGGGCCTGCCGCCCCGGCTGACGATCGCCCGCACGGCCTCGGGCCGCTGAACGCTGGCCACCAGCGCCGCCGCGGCTCCCGTGCTGGCGCCGAAGTACCCGATGTCGAAACCGCTGGTCTGCTCGTTGGCGAGCGTCCATCCGGTGGCAGCCTCCAGCCGGCCTGCCAGGAAAGGGATGTCGAACCGCAGCCGGCTGGTGTACATGTCGATCCGTTCCTCATCCTCCGTCAAGAGATCCAGCAGGAGCGTAGCCAGGCCGGCGTCGCAAAGCTTCTGAGCCACTTGTTGATTGCGGGGGCTGTGCCGGCTGCTGCCGGCGCCGTGGGCGAACAGCACAATCGAACGGGCCTTCTCCGGAATCGAGAGAAACGCCCGCAATGTCGCCTCCCTCGTCTCAATCACCATATCCTCCTGCTGCGGCGACTGCTGTTTGATCATTCTCGATACCCTGCCTTTCCCAGCGAGAGCGAGATTCCCACGACTGCATCATCCTCCGAGATTCACGCCCGTCTTGCGGCTGTGCGCTCGGAGGATCTCCACCACCTCCTCGTCGCCAACCTGGCTGAAATCATCGAAGAACTGGCCAATCGCATAGAAGAGTTCGGGAATGTAAGGGCAGATCACCTCGTCGGCGTCGAGAGAAAGCCGCTCGATCGCATCCTGCGATGCCACAGGCACGGCGACGACAATCCGGCCGGGACCTTCCTCGCGGGCCGCCCAAATCGACGCCTGCATGGTGGCTCCGGTGGCGATTCCATCGTCGACCAGAATCACCCAGCGACCGTCCAGGGGCGTCTTCGGCAGTACGCTCCGGTAACGGTCCCGGCGGGCGGAAATCTCCGCGAACTGGCGGGTTTTCTCCTGCCGGATGTAGTCCTCGTCGGCCCCCACCTTCTCGGCGATCTGCTCTTGAATGAGGATCGTTCCGTTCTCGGCGACCGCCCCGATCGCCAGTTCGGGATTGCCCGGGGCTCCGAGCTTTCTCGTCAGCGCGACATCCAGGTCGGCGTTCAGCTTCTGTGCGATCTCATCGGCAACGACAACTCCCCCCCGCGGGATGCCCAGGATCAGCGGATGATGCACGCCGTGGCCGGACAGACTCTCACCGAGCCGCTGTGCGGCGTCGCGACGATCCGCATAATGCTTTTCGCTCGACAGGATCACGGAATCCGCTCCCGATCAACCCGGGCCTAATGCTCGCGATTCTGCATGCTCCGATTCGGCCATCGACGGCCTCGCTCTCCTAGGTTATGCCGCTGGCCGGTTTTTCAAATCAGAAAGCTCCTTAATTGGACGGGGGTCTTTACCTGTTCGAATCCCGGCAGGAAAACAAATCGGGATGCAGCCAAACAAAAACGGCCGGAGGTTCATAACCCTCCGGCCGTGAAATCCCTGATGGGGATGCCTTACGCCGATTTGTGATCGAGGAAGCCCTCGAGCTTGCGAGCCCGCACGGGGTGCTGCAGCTTGCGGATCGCCTTGGCCTCGACCTGGCGGACGCGCTCGCGGGTAACCTTGAAGATCCGACCGACTTCCTCAAGCGTGTAGGTGTAGCCGTCGCCGATGCCATAGCGGAGCTTGATGATTTCCCGCTCGCGGTACGAGAGGGTTTTGAGGACCATGTCGATGCGTTCCTTGAGCATCTCCTGCGTCGCGGAAGCCACCGGCGAATCGACGTCGTCGTCTTCGATGAAGTCGCCGAAGTAGGAATCCTCGCTGTCGCCGATGGGACGGTCCAGGCTGATCGGATGTTTGGAAATGTTGAGGACCCTGCGGGTCTCCTGGACGGACATGCCGACTTCGCCTGCGATCTCCTCGATCGTGGGCTCGCGTCCGAGTTCCTGATGCAGGATCTTCGAGGCGCTGCGGATTCGGCTCATCGTCTCAATCATGTGGACCGGAATGCGGATGGTCCTGGCATGATCGGCAATCGCACGGGTGATGGCCTGGCGAATCCACCACGTGGCGTACGTGCTGAATTTGTAGCCGCGGCGGTATTCGTACTTGTCGACCGCCCGCATCAGGCCGGTGTTGCCCTCCTGGATCAAGTCCAGGAAGCTCAAGCCTCGGTTGCGGTACTTTTTGGCGATCGAGACGACCAGACGCAAGTTGGCGCTGGAGAGCGTTCGCTTGGCCTCCTCGTATTGGGAGAAGACCCGCTCCATGGCCCGAAGCTTCTTTTCCAGATGGTCGGGCAGTTCCAGAACGAGTTCCTGCAAACCGGCGAGTTCCTGCTTGGCGGCCAGGATGTCGTCGGCCGTCATGATCTCGTTGACGCCGGTCTCGATGGTCTTTTGAAGCTGTCGCATCTTCTCGCAGATGCCCTGCAGCTTGATCTTCATCGGCTGGATGCGGCTGGTCCGCAAACTCAGCTCCTCCAACAGGGCCGCGATCTTCCGACGGTTCCTGCGGAGGTGTCTGGCGTCACCGGCGACCTTGCCCTGATCGGGGCACGTGCAAACATTTTTGAAAAGCTTCTGATCGATTTCCAGAAGCTCCGAAATGGTCTTGATGTTTTCCGTCATCCGCTTCTTGATGACGCCTTTGGTGGTCAGCGGCGCGGTGCCGGTCTTGATCGTGCGATCGAAGGACATCGAGCCGTCGGACACCTGCTGGATCAGTTCCATGGCGTTGCGGGCGCAGTAGTCGCTCTGGAGCATCTTGCGGCGGAACACCATTCGGGCGATCTCGATCCTGCGGGCCAGGGCGATTTCGTCCTTGCGGGTCAGCAGCGGGATCTGGCCCATCTGGGTCAGATACATACGGATGGGATCGTCGATCCGGTGGGAGACTTCGCCTTCGATGAATTCCTTTTCGAGCGCCTCGTCTTCCT
>CALMMH010000325.1 GCA_937868145.1 uncultured Phycisphaerales bacterium | reverse complement strand
CCGACAATATTGTAGGCTCTGTCGGGTGGTCTACAAAATTGTCAGCCACAGCTTCTGGCATTCTTGGAAAAAAGGCATGATGAAGGCAACGTTTGCGATGGAAGTGCAGCTTCTCAGCGATATCGCCAAGGCGTTCGCGGAGTCGCTGGATCTGCAGGAGACCCTTACCAGCATCCTGACCCTGCTGGATACGCATTTGAAGCTGCGGCGGGGAACGATCGCACTTCTGGATCCGGATACCGAGATGATCAACATCAAGGTCGCCCACGGGCTCAGCGAACGGTCCAAGAGTCAGGGAAACTACAAGGTGGGCGAGGGGATTACCGGACGCGTGGTGCAGACGGGCGAAGCGATCATTGTGTCCGATATCGAAAAGGATCCGCGATTTCTGCATAAGACCAGGTCGAGAGAGACCGGCAACGGCAAGAGAATCGCGTTTTTCTGCGTGCCCATCAAACTGGAAGGGCAAACGGTCGGGACCCTGAGTGTGGACCGGGAATCCGGGCGGGCCGACAATTTTGACGCGAGTCTGCGGCTGCTGAACATCATCTCGACGATGGTGGCCCAGGCGATCAAGCTGAACAAGATGGTCGAGTCCGAGCGAGCGATCCTGCGCGATGAGAACGTGCGGCTCCGGCGGGAACTCAAGACGCGGTTCGCCGTGAACAACATGGTCGGCACGAGCAACGCGATGCAGGAAGTCTATCGTCTGATCGAGCAGGTGGCCGACAGCAACGCGACCGTACTCATCCGCGGCGAAAGCGGCACCGGCAAGGATCTTGTCGCCCACGCCGTGCACTACAACAGCCTGCGGGCGGACAAGCCCTTTATCAAGGTCAATTGCACCGCTCTGCCCGAAACGCTGCTGGAAAGCGAGTTGTTCGGCCACGAGAAGGGGGCCTTCACCGGGGCCATCGAACGAAAGCTCGGCCGGTTCGAGCGGGCCAACGCCGGCACGATCTTTCTCGATGAGATCGGCGATTTCCCGCCAAGTCTCCAGGTCAAGCTGCTTCGCGTGATCCAGTTCCGCGAGTTCGAACGGCTGGGCGGCAGCGAGACGATCAAAGCGAATGTCCGCGTGATCGTCGCCACGCACAAGAACCTCGAGCAGCAGATCACCGACGGCGATTTTCGCAGCGACCTGTACTACCGCATCAACGTCTTCCCGATCTACCTGCCGCCTCTGCGGGAGCGAAAAGACGACATCATGCTGCTGGCGGACCATTTCCTCCAGCACTTCGCTCGCGAGAACGGCAAGCTGATCACGCGGATCTCGACGCCGGCGATCGAAGCGCTCACCCGCTACCACTGGCCGGGCAACATCCGTGAGTTGGAGAACTGCATCGAGCGGGCGGTCCTGGTTTGCGAGGGCGATGTCATTCGCAGCGAGCACCTGCCGCCGTCGCTGCAAATGGTCAATAGGAACGACACGACGGCCACGCCCTCGTTCAGCGAGATCGTCGCCAACAAGGAGCGGGAGCTGATCGACGACGCCCTCAAAAAATGCGGTGGCCAGCAGCGAAAGGCCGCTCTCGAACTGGGCCTCACGGAACGCATCCTGGGCTACAAGATCAAGAAGTACGGCATCTATCCGAAGCACATCTGAGGCGAACCCGGGACGGAAGCATCAGTCCGATCGCCTCTTCTCTCAGCATGTCTGCCGTGAACTGAAATGTTCCAGCCGCGTCCCCTCTGAGTTTCATAGGATCCCAACAGGCGTACTCACGTATACCTGGCTACAAAAATGTTCGCAGTTTTGCCTGCTCCGACATTTTTGTAGGATGGTTCTCCGGTCGACATCAAGGGAGTCTTCGCTCTAACCAACTGTAAATGCGGTGGTTATGTCAATTAAATGTATGTATTGCTGTCTGGCACAGTGCTTGCATAGGATACAGCAACCGGATTCGGTAGGGTTTGGCCCGGGACCGGGACGGGCGGTGTCGTCCGCGTGATGGCTAGTTAACTTTGGGTAGGAGCATGGCAACGATGTCGAGAAACGGGGTTTTGGCTTGTGTGGCGGCAATGGTGTTGGGGACTGTGCCTGCGGCGATGGCCGAGGACGATGTGACGTTCGGCGTGGCGGCCGACTTCTTCAGCAAGTACGTATGGCGAGGGCAGAACGTCGTCGATGATTGGGTCATGCAGCCCAGCGCCAGCGTCGGTTACAAGGGCTTCACCGGCTCGATCTGGGCCAACTCGGACATCACGGGCGATGTGGTCGACGACTGGGAGTTCAACGAGATCGACTATGCTCTGGATTACTCCAACGCGATCCCGGGCCAGGAGACGTTCGGCTTCTCGGTCGGGGTGATCTACTACGACTTCCCGAACACGGATTTCGAAGCCACCAGCGAAGTCTACGCCGGGCTCAGCGCCGACGTGTTCCTCTCGCCTGCGGTGAAGTGGTTCTACGATTTCGACGAGGCCGAAGGCAGCTACGTTCAGTTCTCCGTCGGACACACGATCGAAAAGGTCGCCTCCTGGGGCGAGGACAATTACTGCGATGTCGCGCTCGGCGCCAGCGTGGGGTACGCGACCGACGGATACGACGACTTCTACTTCGGCGTGGACGACGGGGCGTTCAACGACGTGACGCTCTCGGCCGGCGTGCCGTTCTGCTTCGGCTCGCTGACGATCAAGCCGAGCATCGCCTATTCGATGATGATCGACGACGACGTCCGCGAGGCGACGGGCAAGAGCGACAACTTCTGGGGCGGCGTCGGACTGGCGTACAGCTTCTGATGCTGCGGGGGTGAACCGGGGCGGCCCAGGGGGATCGGATCGCCGCCCGGGACGGGTCAAACAGGGATGAACACTCACACATGGTTTAGCAACTGTCCGGCGTAGACCTTGGAGGACAGCCGTACAGCTCGCGGAGAGTCTGCGCCGGCAGTTGCACAGGGAATCGAAACGTCAACGTAAGGGTGGGCTGCAAGAGGCCGCCGCGAATGAGGGGTTCGGGGGACTTATGAACAGGGCAGGAACAATGGAATTGAAAGGGTTTCGGGGCTCGTTGACCGTGGGATGGGGCGGGTCGGCTGGGGGGCCGGCCGAAATGGGTCTGACTTGTGGAGGCAGACCCGCCGTAGTCCGGTCGAGAGAGCCCCACGGTAAGCAGAGCAAGGCCGTCGGGGGGCGGCCTCGTTGAAGAGGGCAGACTCTGCGTGGGAGTCTGTGGTTTCGGTTGATTGTCCCGCGCCGCGGGGCGCAAAGTCTGGTCAATGAAGGATAGAAATGATGGACCCGAATGTAAAAGTAATTGTTGATACGATGTGGGTGCTGATCACGGCGATGTTGGTCTTTTTCATGAATTTGGGGTTTGCCGCCGTGGAGTCGGGATTTGCCCGCGCGAAGAACACGGTGAACATCATGTCGAAGAACTTCGTGGTGTTCGCGGTTTCGTCGCTGGGGTTCCTGGTCCTGGGCTGGGGCCTGATGTTCGGCAACGGCAACGGATTCCTCGGTCTGGAGGGTCTGTTCTGTGTCGGCGGGGCGGACAACTCCCCGGCCACGGGCGACGCCTACCAGGGGGCCTATTCGGCCATCTCCTGGACGGGCGTGCCCCTGTGGGCTAAGTTCTTCTTCCAGCTGGTCTTCTGCGGGACCGCCGCGACGATCGTTTCCGGCGCGGTCGCGGAACGAATCAAGTACATTGCGTTCATTTTGTTCTCGTTCGTGATGGCGATGTTCATCTACCCGATCGTGGGCCACTGGGTCTGGGGTGGCGGCTGGCTGGCCAAGCTGGGCATGTTCGACTTCGCCGGCTCGACGGTCGTCCACTGCGTTGGCGGCTGGGCGGCCCTGGCCGGTGCGATCATCCTGGGTCCGCGCATCGGCAAGTTCGACAACGGCGACGTCAAGGCCATCCCCGGCCATAACCTGTCGCTGGCGACGGTCGGCACGTTCGTGCTGTGGTTCGGATGGTTTGGGTTCAATCCGGGCTCGACCATGGCGGCCGACCCCGTCGCGATCAGCCATGTGGCGGTGACGACAACCATGGCGGCCGCGGCGGCGATCATGAGTGCGACGGCTGTCTCCTGGAAACTGATGGGCAAGCCGGATCTGGGCATGACCCTCAACGGCTGCCTCGCGGGTTTGGTGGCAATCACCGCGCCTTGTGCCTTCGTGGGCGTCGGCAGCGCGATTATCATCGGACTGATCGCGGGCGTCCTGGTCGTGCTGGCTGTGATGATGTTCGATCGGATCCGGATCGACGATCCGGTGGGCGCCTTGTCCGTGCACCTGGTCAACGGCGTGTTCGGAACCATCGCGGTCGGGCTGTTCGCGCAGGACAAGCTGACCGGCACGGCCACCGGCGACGGCCTGTTCTTCGGCGGCGGCTTCAAGCTGCTCGGGGCACAGTTGACGGCGGTGGCGTCCGTAGGGGTCTTTGTCTTCGGAGCGGCCGCGGTGACCTGGCTGGTTCTCAAGGCTGTCATGGGCATCCGGGTCTCGCGTGAAGAAGAACTCCGCGGCTTGGACATTGGCGAGCACGGGAACGAAGCGTACGCCGGCTTCCAGGTGTTCACCACGGCCTAAGGAACGTGAGAACCGATTGAATTGCTGCGGGCCAGGGGCCCGAGTCAGGAGATACGAACATGAAACTGATCATCGCATATATTCAGCCGCATAAGCTCAATGACGTGAAACAGTCGCTCTACAAAGCCGAGGTCTTCAAGATGTCCGTGACCAACTCGCTGGGGTGCGGACAACAGAAGGGTTATCACGAGTCGTACCGGGGGGTGCCGATGGAGGTGAATCTGCTGCGGAAGGTCCGGTTGGAGATCGCGGTCAACGACAACTTCGTGGACCGGACGGTCGAGGCGATCATCGAAGGCGCCCGGAGCGGGCAGATCGGCGACGGCAAGATCTTCGTGCTGGATCTGCCGGAGTGCATCCGCATCCGTACCGGAGAGCGAGGCAATGCCGCTATAGGATAAGTCGAAAGACGACAAGCAAGAGGGCAGGCACGGAGGCCTGCCCCACGAGGGGAATGGCCTGGTC
>CALMMH010000324.1 GCA_937868145.1 uncultured Phycisphaerales bacterium | reverse complement strand
CCGCCAGATCACTCGTCTGGAGATTGCAACCCTCAGCGGTGGCGTATTCTGCAACCGTTTTCTGACCGGCCGGCTGGTTACTCGTTTGAAGCAGGCCGGATTTACTGTATTATGGAATCGCGACGTCCCCGCCAACGATGGCGGACTTGCACTCGGCCAGGCGGCGATTGCGGCCCATCTGGTGTGCCGCGCGACGTGAAGAAGTGCTCTACGTTTTCATTTCCAGCATGCTCAACACGACGGCCTTCAAGTCTGGTACGTCTCGATGGACGATCTCCCAGATTCTTTCCATGTCGATGCCGAGGTAGTCATGGACGAGGATATTGCGAAACGCCCCGATGCGCCGCCATTCGACTTGCGGACAGTCCTGGTTTGTCAAGCAATCCGCAGGCTGCCGCCGCGAACCGGGTGCATGACCGTTCCTGCGGGTCCATCGGCGCGCGGGTGTTCCGACGAATTCGAGGGGTGCGTTTATCGCTTTGGGGATACCAGCGGAGAGGGGGCACAGAAGAACCATCGCATGGTCGCTCTCAGGAAGCTCGGCCCATCGGAGATCTCATGAGGGTCCCCCGATGAGCCTCGCTGCCCCTATTGCATACGTCCGCGGGGGGCTCTTGTCACCGATGGACGGCCCATGTTCCGGGTCAGGCCTGCCCCGTTCTCCCCGCTGGTATCCCGAAAGCGGCAAACGCACGCTGCGAACGCTACTGGCCCACGATGCTCGTGCATCTACGGACATGCGCCGCCGCGAACCCTTCGGTCGGCTCCGGAGTATGCTGTCTCACCGAGCTTGACCAGGTTCGTTTGTCTCCATACAATAACCATCTGCCCATGTTGCACAGGCGGTCGCCATGGACAGAAGGCCATACAGCAAGGAGCAAGCAAAGACGCATGTGTTTGGCGATACCGGCGAGAATAGTTGAACTGGACCAGGACAAGGCAGTGGTCGATGCGATGGGCAACCGCTGGAAGGCCAAGACCACGCTGTTGCCCGAGGTCAAGCTGGGGGACATCGTGCTGGTCCACGCGGGGTTCGCCATCTGCCTTGTCGATGAGGAGGAAGCGAAGAAGACCTGGGAACTCTTCGCCGAGATCGAGGATTACGAAAACACGCAGAACAAGATTTCCGGATAGCGAGCATGTTGGACAGGATCGACCGAGCGAGAAAGACCATCGAAGAGGCCTGCGAGAGCATCGGCCGACAGATCACCGTCATGGAGGTCTGCGGGACACACACCGTCTCGATCTTTCGCAGCGGGATCCGATCTCTTCTGCCCGAGAGGCTCAAGCTGTTGTCGGGGCCGGGGTGCCCCGTGTGCGTCACCGACCAGGGGTACATCGACGCCGTGATGCAGTTGGCCGACCGCGATGATTGTCTGATCGCCACCTACGGCGACATGATCCGCGTGCCGGGCAGCGACGGTTCGCTGGAGACACGCGCCGTCAGAGGCAACGTGCGAGTCGTTCTGAGCAGCGAAGACGCGCTGCAGTTGGCCTGCGAGAATCCTGACAAGGCGGTGGTGTTCATCGCTGTCGGTTTCGAGACGACGACGCCTGCGACCGCGGTGGTCGTCAAGGAAGCCGCGGCCCAAGGCATTCAGAACTTCTTTGTCCTCAGCGGGCACAAGCTGGTCCTTCCGGCCATGCGAGCGCTCTTGGGCGGGATGAACGATCGCATCGATGCATTTTTGTGTCCGGGACACGTGAGCGTCATCATCGGCTCAGGAGCCTTCGCGGAAATCGTGGCGAACTACGGCCGGCCGTGCGTGGTCGCGGGCTTTGAGCCCGTGCAGATCGTCGAGGCCCTGGCGGAGATCTGCCGGCAACTGGCGGCCGGCAAGGCCGAGTTGAAGTCGCTCTACGGCGCGGTGGTGACCGAGAAGGGCAACCTCGCGGCGCAACGCATCATCGAAGAGTGTTTCGATCCGGTGGATGGCTACTGGCGAGGTCTCGGCAAGATAGCCAAGAGCACGCTCGCTCTCAAAGAGCAATACAGGCGGTTTGACGCCTTCCAACGATTCGGCGTCGAGGATGGGCCGGGCCGGGAGAATCCCGGCTGTCGTTGCGGCGAAGTCCTGTGTGGGCTGATCGAGCCGATCGAGTGCCCGTTGTTCGCGTCGCGATGCACGCCGCAAACGCCCATCGGTCCGTGCATGGTCAGCTCGGAAGGGACCTGCTCGGCGTGGTTCAAATACGGCCGGAGGAGATAACGCACCCGATGACTGATCCAGAGAGAATCCTGCTCGCCCACGGCGGCGGCGGCCAGCTCATGAGCCGGCTTATTCACGAGCACATTCTGCCGCGATTCCACAATGAAACGCTCTCGGAACTCACCGACGCCGCCAGCTTGACGCTGCCTGCCGGCGAGATCTGCTTTACGACGGACAGCTACGTGGTCAAGCCGCTGTTTTTCCGCGGCGGAGACATCGGCAAGCTCGCCGTCTGCGGGACGGTGAACGATCTCGCGGTGTCCGGCGCCAAGCCGCTCTTCCTTTCACTGGCTTTGATTGTCGAGGAAGGCCTCGAGCTGGCGGTCCTGGATCGAATCCTCCAGAGCGTCAGCGACGCCGCAGCCGCCAACGGCGTCAGCATCGTCACCGGCGACACCAAGACGGTCGAACGGGGCTCGGCCGACGGCATCTTCATCAACACCGCGGGCATCGGCGTCAGATTGCCCAATGTGCAGTTGGGCTTGGGCAGAGTTCAGGCGGGGGACAAGGTTCTCGTCAGCGGCACGCTCGGCGATCACGGCATGACGATCGTCTCGCAGCGGGAGGGGATTCGCTTCGAATCGCAGTTGGAGAGCGACTGCGCCGGGCTCGCGGGACTGACGTGCCGACTGTTCGAGAGTGTGCCGGGCATTCGATTCATGCGCGATCCGACGCGGGGCGGGCTGGCCGCGACGCTCAATGAGATCGTCGAGGGCAGCCGTCTGAGCGTGGAGATCCTTGAGAGGGAGATTCCCATAAGGCCGGAAGTGCAAGCGGCGGCCGATATGCTCGGTTTCGACGTTCTCAATGCTGCGAATGAGGGCAAGTTTGTGGCGGTTGTGTCCGCCGAGACTGCGGATGAGTGTCTTCGCGTCTGTCGGAGCCATGAATTGGGCGGGCACGCTCGGCTCGTCGGCGAGATCGTCCCAACGCGAGATGTGCCCCTGGTGGAGATGCGAACGAAGATTGGAGGCCGGCGGATCGTACAGATGCCGTATGGCCGCGAATTGCCGAGGATCTGCTGATGCACGAGGCCGCTGTGGCGCAGAGCTTGATCGAGGTGATCCTGCAGGAGGTCGAGCAGCGGCACGCCAAGCCTGTGGGCGCCACGATCAGCTGTGGAGAGCTGAACAAGGTCAATGATGAATCGCTCTCGTTCGCATTCGAGGCCGTGGCCCGCGACACGCCATGCGAAGGGATGACGCTGCGGATCGAGCACAAGCCGTTGCAGGCTCGATGCAAACCTTGCGGCAGGGTGTTTGCCGTCGATGTTTCGAACCCCCAATGCCCGGACTGCCGGAGCGAGGACTTCGAGCTGTTGCCCGACGCCCCGCTGGTTCTGGACGAAATCGAATTTGAAGGACCAGACGATGGAGAAGGCTGACGTCGGACGCAAGATCCTCAGCGCCAACGAGACCTACGCGCTGAAGAACAAACAACTCCTGGCCCGGCATGGCAAGCGATGCTTCAACATGATTTCGTCTCCCGGTTCGGGCAAGACGAGTCTTCTGGTGCGGACGATCACCGACATCGGGGGATCACTTCGCATCGGCGTGATTGAAGGCGACCTGCAGACGGACCTCGACGCCGAGAGGATCCGGGCCACGCACGCGCCGGCGATCCAGATCAACACGGACGGCGCCTGCCATCTGTCGGCGTCGCAAGTGAATCGGGCGCTCGATCAGTTGCCTGTCGAAAGTCTCGACATGGTGATTATTGAGAATGTCGGCAATCTTGTGTGTCCCTCGGCCTTTGAATTGGGCGAAGATGGGAAGATTGTCGTGTTGTCCGTTGCCGAGGGGGATGATAAGCCGGTGAAGTATCCGGGGATTTTTGCGAAATCGAAGGTCCTGCTCGTGAATAAGATCGACCTGCTCAAAGGGGCTCTCGTGGACTTCGATCTCGATCGCGTCAGGACCGACGCCCGGCGACTCAATCACTCCATCGAGATCTTCCCCGTGTCGGCCAAGACGGGCGAGGGCATGCAGGCCTGGTATGACTGGCTGAAAAACCAGGTTCATCCGCAGTGATCACTACTGATAAAGCCGATGTTCCCCGATGTATTGAATCACGTCGGGATGGAGCATCCCGACGACATCTTCGTGCGACGTCAGTCGCCTTCGCACTTCCGTGCTGCTCACGTCGACCAACGGCGTCTGAACGACGTTCTGCTTCAATTTGACGACGCGTGGCTCGCCCCACAGGAGCTCGAAACGATCGAAATCCGGCGGCGCGTAGCCCGCTCGCTGCATCGTGGTCAGATTGCACTCGTCGATTAGTTCCTCGATCTTGTGCCAGTACACGAGATCCTTGACGTTGTCGGCGCCGAGGAGCCAATGGATCGTTGTGTCGGGGCCGTATTGACGTTGAAACAGCCGCACGGTGTCGAGCGTGTAACTGGGCGCAGGCCGAGTCAACTCGCAATCGCTGACCGCAAACTCCGCGTCGTCCGCTGTGGCGAGCGTCACCATGTTCAATCGGTCTTCATCGCTTGCATGGGGGGAGAGTCGCTTGAGCGGAGAGCACTTGGCCGGGATGAAGATCAATTTTTCGGCGTGAATTTGCTCTATTGCCGCCTTGGCGACCTCCGTGTGACCCCGATGGACCGGGTCGAAGGAGCCTCCGAACAGTACAATTCTTCGTCGCGTCATACGTTGTTAACAACAACTCTGTGTGTTGTGTGTCTGCGGCCGGGCGAACTCGCGCGGGACTTCGCAGGTCCTATCATGTGTAAAAGAACACTTGCCCGGACAGAAAGTCAAGCTGCATTTCCCGTTGCCGATGTGCGGCCGGGTCGCCGGAAGCGGGACATCGCAAGCTCTTGGCGCGACGAACTCGCGGCGTGCGAATTACGGGGAAAAGATGCTGTTTTTGCCACATTCATCTGGGTCTTCAGCCGATGCGGCGGACACCGTGACATATCGGTGATCTGGATCGAAAATGCTTCTCTCCTGACGTGCGAAGAGAGGATCGAGACGTTCGTGACGCAGAGTCCAAGAAAAATTTATGAAGGATTGATAAATCATTGGACGATAAAGAACATAACCATTGTCAACATCATTGTATAATCCTGTTGACAATCGCTTGACCGGAATTTTAGCCTTAATCAGTAGAGTACGTATAGAAACCAATCATTCATTGGTCAAGTGAATCGAAAGAAGGAGAAAAGTAATGGCCAAG
>CALMMH010000323.1 GCA_937868145.1 uncultured Phycisphaerales bacterium | reverse complement strand
ACGACAAATGCGCTGCCATAGGGAGCGAGAGAAAGGGTCACCTTCGTCCCGCCAGCAGCCGGCTCCCAGGCCTTGCATCGTTGAATCCGCCCGGTGTCCGGCATCCACAATTCGGGCGTTCGGTCAACGACGCGGAACTCGCAAGTGGCCTCCAGCAGCCGGGCGGTCTTGTTGCTGACGAAGTAGATATCAGCCTCGGACGTCCGGCGATGGATGTAGTCCACGTCGTGCTCGTTGGCGTCACGGGCGGCAACAGCGAAATCGGGCCCCACATTCCGAGCGTTCAGGACGTCTCGCAGGGACGTGCCCCAGACAATCTTCCCGTGGCCGTAGGCGGATTCCTTGCACGTGCGGCCATCGCACCGCCCCCAGAGCCTGTCCGCGATTTCCTGCACCTCAGCGTCTCGGAAGGGATGGTGGCCCAGACCGTTGGCTCGTGTAGGCTTGCGGCCGACGACCGTCGCGCCGGCTCGGACGAGTTCCTCAATCCGCTTGAGCACCCCCGGATCGATATCCTCGCGGTCCGGCAACGCGAGCAACTCATAGCTGAGGCCGTCGGGCAACATGACCCTGCCGTCCTTGACCGTCATTCGCGTCAGGAGCGTCTCGGCGTTCGTGACGTCATAGTCGTAGCCGTAACCGAGCGAGGGATCGACGTGCTTGGGCGGGACGAAGTTGAAGCCCTGATCGCCGTAGTAGTAGCAAACGTCGGCGACGAAGAGCCCTTCCTGCAGCAGGTACGAACAGCGAGAGAGATAGTCGATCCACGCCCCGGCCATCGGCCACCAGGCGATGCTCGGTCCCATGTGCGAGCCGGCGTGGTAGACCCAACCGGGCCGGTCGGTGGCGGACGGATTGTGCGCCGACGTGTGGAAGGTCATGTGGTTGGTCCCGTCGCAGAAGGCGCGGTCCGCAATCGCCTTGAGTTCGAACGGGCCGTCTTGCCAATGCCGCCAACTCGTGAAAGCCTCCATGTCCACGATTCGCTTGCCATAGATGTGCGAGGCGCAGGCGGTCTCCTTGACCACCCAGACATTGTGCTCCTTCCAGAACTCGCCACGAGGGATGTCCAGAGCCCCGAGGGCTTTTAGTGCATCGACAGGCACCTGGTGCAATGGCGCGCCCGGCCCGCCCGCCTCGGCGCACAGGAGCACCCCGTGCTCGTGGGACAATTCGGCCGCCGCCCGATAGAAGGCGTCGACCAACAAGTCTCCGAGGGTTTTACGATAATCGTAGAGGAACCGCGACGTGACTTCGTGGTCGCCGACGACGCAGCCGGCCAATACGGGCAGGAAGCGGACCATGCCATAGCCGCGGCGACTTTCGAACTGCGTCAGGAAGTCGGGCGTCCACGTCGAGCCGCTGAGTTCATAGCTGCACACGTACATCTGTTTCAAGGCCGTCTTGCGGAAGTCGCCGAGTTCTTGGTGCAGCCTGTCCAGCAGATACTGAAAGTGGAACTTCGTCGCCTCGGCGTTGAAGTGGTCGATGGCCAGCCCACCGGAATTGGGGCTGGGCAGGACCAGCGACAGTCCGGTGTTGGCGCAGACGAAACGCAGGATCGTCCACTCGCCAGTCGGCACGTCCCAATCGAGGCGTCCTTCGGCGTCCGTGCGGTCCGTCAGATCGACGATGGCCTCGGGGTTCTCAATGACCAGTGGCGGCGGCCCCGGCGAAGACCAGCTCCCGGCGGGGCCGGACTTCTGATTGTCGTGGATGTTCGCTGCGGTCCAGTTCTGCTCGGTCTCCGTCCCCAGGGCCGAACTGCATGCGACCAACGTCGCGGCGGTTTTGCTGCCGTCGGCGTGGTACGCAGAGGCCACGTTTGCCCCCTGCGCAGAGTAGACTTCGAACTCGCCCAATTGCACCCGGTCGAACTTCTCGTTGTGTCCGGACAGAATGACGAGTCTCACGTACCGGGCCTGCATGGGCTCGAACGCAAAATTCTGCGCCCTGGTGTGCGCCTCAAGCTGCTTGCGGACGATCTCGCGAAAGGCGTCCGGATCGGCCGTGGTGGTCGAAACGGAGACCGTGAAATCTCTCGCATAGAGATGCATTGGGCCGTAGCGTTTCTCATCGCCGCTGTCCGTGTTGTAGAGAACTACCCGGTCGATCGTGTGCATGCCTGGCGGAGCCAGTTCGATCACGAACTCATGACCCGCCAGACGCTTGGCGTTCGGCACGGCCAAGACCGCTGTGTCTCTCACAAACGCCGGTCGACCGTCCGGCCCATGGGGGGCCCGCGGCGCCAGGACCGGCATGGGCAGAGGGTCAGCCAGACGCGTCGGTCCCGTCACGGTGATCTGCGTATGGTAGAGCCCCATGCTCGCATACTCCGGCGGAATCCAAGGCCCGCCGCAATTCCAGCTGCTCGACGTGGTCAGACCGACGTCCATCCCCAGCCGCGTAGCCTCTCGCACGGCGTGCCCGATGGCCTTGAGCGACTCGGGTCCCATGAACGCGGGTCCCGCCGGCACGATCTTCTGCGGGTCCTGGGCCCCCACGTCGAAGATGTACACGCCGCCGATCCCCTTGGCCTTGAGTTCCTCCAACTCCCGCGTCATCTGCCGCTCGTCCGTGAGCCCGTTGACCCACGCCCAATAGACAGAGGGCCGGGCAGACAACGGCGGATTCTCGAATCCCTTCGCCAAATCCGACGCCCTCGCGAAGGTCACAACATGCAGCGCACAGACGGCAAGAGCCACCGCCAACCCGACTCGACGTGGAACCATGGCAAGCCCTTTCAATTGATGGGACAGCATACGTCATTTACGCCGGAACACAAGCGCGGTACGATGCGGACGATGGAGGTTCTGACCGTTAAGGAATGAGAATGGACGACATCGGGAACAAGTCGCAACGTGGATGGCGAAGAACGGCTTA
>CALMMH010000322.1 GCA_937868145.1 uncultured Phycisphaerales bacterium | reverse complement strand
GCTCAAGACTGCCGTGGCGTACGGCACCGTCGTCGCCTCGTTCACGATCGCGGACTTCTCGCTGGCGGGCCTGGCCGCCGCGACCCGAAAAGACATCGACAACCGGCTGGACCTGCTCCGGAAGTTCACAAGTTTTTGACGAACGTGCGGAACTGCGAGGGGATGAAAAACAGCCATGGAAGTTCGTAGGGTGGGGCTTGCCCCACCGCTTGTTTGTGGCGAGGATTCCTGGTGGGGCAAGCCCCACCCTACAAGAGTCTCCACGGCGGATGGACCAGCCGGCGTGTGGGGTGAAAATCCACCGCACAAAAGCCGCACAAGAATGCGACTTTGGCGTTGACGGCCTGACGGAGCGCCGGTATATTGTGGGAAGAATGGATATTTGACCATGCGATGCTTTATAGCGATCGACATTCCGAACGAGATCCGGGCCGACTTGGTCGCCCTGCAGAAGGACCTTGCCGGCCGGGTGGACATTCACCGCGGCGACGCCAAGTGGGTCGAGCCCGAGGGGATGCACCTGACGCTCAAGTTTCTGGGCGAGGTCCCGGACAACCAGGTCGTCGAGGTCTGTCGGATCGTGCAGGAAGTGGCCGAGCGGCACGAGGCGTTCGACTTCTCGGTCAAGGACGTCGGCTCCTTCGGCGGCCACAGCGCCCGCGTCCTCTGGGTTGGCGCGGGCCTGGATTGCCCGGAACTGTTGGCGTTGCAGCAGGATCTGGAAGACGAGCTCGAGCTGGCCGGCTGGCCGAAGGAGAACCGGCAGTTCTCAGGCCATCTGACGCTGTGCCGAATTCGCAACGTCAAGGCCGGCGAAAAGCTCGGCCAGGCGGTGAGCCAATATGGAGACTACGATCTCGGCGTCGTTCGGGCCGCCGCGGTCTGCCTCTACGAGAGTCAACTGGAACCGGAGGGGCCGATTTACACCCGTATGGGACGTTTTACATTACAGGAACAGTAACGGTAACGGTAGGGCGAGACTTGTTGGAGGTATTTCATGGCTAAGAGCAAAAAAGCAACAACCACGACGCCTGCGGCTGAGGCAGCCGGTGACGGCAAGCAGGCCGCGCTGGCGCGAGTGATCGCGCAGATCGAGAAGCAGTACGGCCAAGGTTCGATCATGCAGATGGACGAGCACTCCTACGCCAAGATCGAGGGCATCGGCACAGGGGCCCTCTCCCTGGATATCGCCTTAGGCGGCGTGGGCATTCCGCGGGGCCGCATCACGGAGTTGTTTGGGCCGGAGTCGTCGGGCAAGACGACGCTGGCGCTGCACGTGATCGCCGCCGCCCAGAAGGCCGGCGGCGTGGCCGCGTTCATCGACGCTGAGCACGCTCTGGACACCACGTGGGCCAAGCGGCTGGGCGTCGACGTCAGCAGTCTGCTGGTCAGCCAGCCCGACACGGGCGAGCAGGCCCTCGAGATCGCCGAGATGCTCGTGTCCTCGAACTCGGTGGACGTGGTCGTCATCGACTCGGTGGCCGCGCTGACCCCCAAGGCCGAGCTCGAAGGCGAGATGGGCGACAGCCACATGGGCTTGCAGGCAAGGCTGATGAGCCAGGCGATGCGAAAGCTCACCGGCATCATCTATAAGAGCAAGTGCGCCCTGGTCTTCATCAACCAGATCCGTATGAAGATCGGCGTCATGTTCGGCAACCCCGAAACGACCACCGGCGGCAAGGCCCTGAAGTTCTACTGCTCCGTCCGCGTGGACCTGCGAAGGCTCAGCACGATCACGGACAACAATGGCGCGATCGGCTCGCGCGTGCGGGCGAGGGTCGTGAAGAACAAGATCGCCCCGCCCTTCCGCGAGACCGAGTTCGACATCATGTTCGACAGCGGAATCAGCTACGAAGGCGACCTGCTGGACCTGGCGATCGCCGCGGACATCGTTCAAAAGAGCGGCGCCTGGATCAACTACGGCAGCGTCCGCCTCGGCCAGGGCCGGGAGAACGCCAAGAAGTATCTGATCGATTATCCCGAGGTCCGCAACGAGATCAAGGACAAGGTCATCGAGGCCAAGGGGCTCGTCCCCGTGACGAAACCGTCGGCCGGAGAGACCGCCGCCGAGTCGGAAGAGTGATCCCGTCCGAACGTCCAGATCCAGGTAGTGAAAGATGGATGAATTGGGGAGACCGTCGCGAAGAGAGTTCTTGTGGATGCTGTCATCCACGGGTTTGATCGTCAATACCCCGGCATGGGCCCAAAGCCCTGCCGGGGTTGACCGTGCCGGCGGTCCGCAATGGTGGAAGGGCAACCTGCACACCCACACCTTCTGGAGCGACGGCGACGATTTCCCCGAGATGGTCGTGCAGTGGTACAAGGACCACGGCTACCACTTCCTTTCTCTCACCGATCACAACCGGCTCTCGCAGGGGCAACGCTGGATGCCGGTGACGGACAAGCAGCAGGCCGCGTTCGAGAAGTATCTCGCCCGCTTCACAGACCGCTGGATCGAGACCCGTAAGAACGAGAAGGGCCAGACCGAAGTCCGGCTCAAACCCCTATCCGAGCTGCGTTGCCTCTTCGAGCAGCCGGAGCAGTTCCTGCTGATCCAAGGCGAGGAGATCTCCGAGAAGGCTCACCTCAACGCCATCAACCTCCTGGATCTGATTGAGCCGCAGGATGGGCCCACCATGCCGGAACTCCTGCAAAACGACGTCAACGCGGTGCTCAAGCAGCAGGAGAAGACCGGCCAGCCCATGCTGGTTCAGATCAATCACCCCAACTTCCAGTGGGCTTTGACGGCTGAGGATATGGCGGGAGTGAAAGGGGCTCGGTTCTTCGAGGTCTACAACGCCCATGGCTCCGTCAACAACGACGGCGACAAGCTCCGTGCCGGCACCGAGCGGATGTGGGACATCATCCTGGCCACCCGCCTGTCGGGACCTTCGCCGGAGATCCTGTACGGAGTCGCCACGGACGACGCGCACAACTATCACAAGTTCGAACCCAGCGCCGCCAATCCCGGCCAGGCGTGGATCGTGGTCCGTAGCGAACAACTGACGCCGGAATCCCTGATTCGGGCCATGAACGCAGGCGATTTCTACTGCTCCACCGGCGTAACGCTCAAAGATATTGCATTCCGAGATAGAACGCTGACGGTCCAGGTCGCCCCCGAGCCGGGCGTAACGTATAAGATTCAATTCCTCGGCGCCCGTCGCGGGTACGACCCAACCAGCCGCGAGGTTGTTAATGCCGAGGGCAAAACCGTCCGAACAACACATAACTACAGCCCCGAGATCGGGGCCGTGCTGGCGGAAGACCAGGGCACGACGGCCAGTTACACGCTCCAAGGCGATGAACTGTACGTGCGGGCCAAGGTCCTCTCGTCGCGTAGAAACGAAAAGTCCCACGTCGCGGACGAATACGAAGCCGCGTGGGTGCAACCGGTTGTGGGAAGGTAGTTGAAGCCTGGGCGACGCTGTCGTCATGGCGGTGTCGCCTTTGCTCTTGAGGCATGCTGCTGGCGTAAAGCGGTAAATGCCAGGGGTCCGGGGACAGAGTCCCCGGGTGATGGGCGCTGTATCCGCCCAGAGGTGTGCAAGAAGGCCACGTGGGCCATGACGAATAGTAGAGGTCCTGATCCTGACAAGTTCTGACAAGAGGTAGAAACACTGTGTTAACTGCTCGCGAAATCCGTAAGAGTTTCATCGACTTCTTCCTGAGCAAGGGCCACACCTTTGTGCCCAGCTCCCCCATCGTGCCTCACGGCGACGACTCGCTGCTGTTCGCCAACGCGGGCATGAACCAGTTCAAGGACATTTTTCTCGGACTGAGGACCCCGGATTGCCCGCGGGCGGTCAACAGCCAGAAGTGCCTCCGCGTCAGCGGCAAGCACAACGACCTCGAAGAAGTCGGGATGGACACCTACCACCACACCTTCTTCGAGATGCTCGGCAACTGGTCCTTCAACGACTACTTCAAAGCCGAAGCGATCTCCTGGGCCTGGGAGCTGATGACCAAGGTCTGGGGCATCAACCCCGACCAGCTCTACGCCACCATCTTCGCAGGCGACGAGAAGGACGGCATCCCCCGCGACGATGAAGCCGCCCAGCTCTGGACGAAGCTGACGCCGATCCCACCCGAACGCGTGATGGCGTTCGGCAAGAAGGAAAACTTCTGGGAAATGGGCGAAAACGGTCCCTGCGGTCCGTGCAGCGAGATCCACATCGATCTCGGTCCCGACCGTTGCGACAAGAAAGGCGTCCCGGGCCACGTCTGCCGCGTCAATGGCGATTGCGCCCGATACATCGAGCTCTGGAACCTGGTGTTCATCCAGTACAACCGCCAGACGTCGGGCAACCTCGTGCCGCTGTCGGCCAAGTACATCGACACCGGCGCGGGGCTCGAGCGCGTCGTCCGCGTGCTCCAGGACAAGAACAGCAACTACGACACCGACCTGTTCATGCCCATCATCCAGGCGACGGCCAAGATGAGCGGCCACAAGTACACCTCTCAGCTCGGCAGTAAGACCGATAACGCATTCCGCGTCATCGCGGACCACACCCGAACGCTGGTTTTCGCAATCACCGACGGCGCGACGCCCTCGAACGAAGGTCGCGGCTACGTGATCCGCCGCATCCTCCGCCGGGCCGCCCGCTATGGCCGCGAACTCGACCTCCGCGAGCCGTTCCTCTATAAGCTCGTCCCTGTCGTCGTCGAATGCCTGGGAGAAGCTTTCCCCGAGGTCCGCGAGCGGGCCGAGTACGTCGCGACAGTGATCCAGTCGGAAGAAGCCGGCTTCGGGCGGACGCTCGACCGCGGTTTGGAGATTTTCAACACCGCGGCCTCCCGTGCAGCCGAGACGAAGAACAAGACCCTCAGCGGCGACGACGCCTTCCAGCTCTACGACACGTTCGGCTTCCCGCCGGACCTCACGCAGCTCCTGGCCCGCGAGAAGGGCCTGAGCGTCGACGTCGAGCGATTCGACGAGCTCATGAAAGAGCAGAAAGAGCGAGCCCGCGCCGCGCAGAAGACCGATTCACTGCTGGCCGGACTGGCCGACAGCGACCTGCCGGCCACGGAAGACCTGCACAAGTATCAGACCGACCGCTGCGACGCCAAGATCCTCGGCTGGATCGATTCGGCGGGTTTCAAGAAACAAGGGACCATCCCGACGAAGGTCGAGATCGGCCTCGTGCTGGATCGGACCTGCTTCTACGCCGAGTCCGGCGGGCAGGTCGGCGACACCGGCGTCATTAGCGCCGACGGCGGCCGCTTCGTGGTCGAAGAGACGACGAAGGTCGGCCACACCGTAATTCATCGCGGCAAAGTCGTCGAAGGCTCGCTCCGCGCGGGCCAGAACGCTGCCGCCGTGGTCAGTCCCGACCGCAACGCCACGAGGAAGAATCACACCGCCACGCACCTGCTCCAGTGGGCGCTCCAGCAGGTGCTCGGCAAATCGGTCGCCCAGCAGGGCAGCTACGTCGGGCCCGACTACCTGCGGTTCGACTTCACGTACCCGAAGGCCCCGACGGCCGAGGAGCTTGCCAAGATCGAGCAGCTCGTCCGCGAGAAGATCGCGGCGGACCTGCCGGTCGCGTGGACGGTTCTGCCGCGGGAAGAGGCCGAGAAGCTGGGTGCCATGGCCCTGTTCGGCGAAAAGTACGGCAGCGAAGTCCGCGTCGTGTGCGTCGGCGCTTCGGACACGGACCACATCGGCGACGCGTTCAGCCGGGAATTCTGCGGCGGCACGCACGTGGACCGGCTCGGCGTCATCGGCGGCATCAAGGTTCTCAAAGAGGAAAGCGTCTCGGCGGGCGTCCGCCGCATCACGGCTCTGACCGGCCAGGCTTTGACCTCGCATCTCGAAAAGGCCGGCGACATCGTCGAGCAGCTCACCAGTCTGCTCCAGATCCCCGCGGACAAACTGCCCGAGCGGATCGCGCAGCTCGTCGAGGACAACAAGAAGCTCACCAAGCAGCTCAAGACCGCCTCGAAGGCGGGCGGTCCCGACACGATGGCCGAAGCCAGAGACCTCTTGGACGCCGGCAAGAAAATCGGCGAGATCTCCGTGGTCGTCGGACGGCTCGCGACCACGTCGGTCGACCGGGCCCGCGAAGCCATCGACATGCTCAAGAAGAAGGCGAAGTCCGCCGTGATCGTCCTGGCCTATGAAGAAGAAGGCAAGGTCATGCTCCTGGCGGGCGTCACCGACGACCTGATCAAGAAGATCAAGGCCGGGGACATCGTCAAGCAGATCGCCCCGATCGTCGACGGCGGCGGCGGCGGCAAGCCCCAGCTAGCCCAAGCCGGCGGCAAGAACCCCGCCAAAATCGACGAGGCCCTGGCGAAAGCGGCTGATCTCATCACGGAAAAGTTGGCATAGAGGCGCGGGTTGGCAGCGACCGGGAGGGGACGGGCCATGACAAAGAAAGAGCAGATATGCAATAGGGCCGTCGAGTTGCTCGGAAGGGAGCCCCGAGGGCTTCGCTTCGCAGAATTGATGCGCCAACTCAAACGCGAACTGCCGGAGGTCAAGTCGTTTCGTGCGGTCATACCGAACCTGCACATTCTTCGACCCGAGGAGATCTGCAAGCCTGCAAAGGGCTTGTTTCGCCACGCCAAGTTCGGAGAGAACGAGGTCGAGGCAGACATCAAGGTTGCTGAGAAGGCGAAACCCAGCGGCGGCGAACAGGAGTTCTACGGGTCTTTCGCAGAATACCTCGTGAATGAATTGGAGGAATGCACCAAGGCCATTCCGCTCGGAGGCAACTGCTTCAAGGACAAGTGGGGCACGCCGGACATTGTGGGCGTTCTTTGCCCGAGACAAAGCGACATTCTGAAATTTCCGGCCGAGATTGTATCTGCGGAGGTCAAGACAGACTCCAATGCCCTGATTACGGCCTTTGGCCAAGCCTGCTCCTACAGACTGTTTTCCCACAGAGTCTATCTGGTCATACCCGCTTCCGTGCCCGAATCCGAATTGGCTCGCCTGGACGCTCTTTGCCGCGTGTTCGGGCTCGGGCTAATCCTCTTTGATGCCGAAAACCCCGAAGAACCCAACTACCAGATCCGCGTGCGGGCCACGAAGCACGAACCCGACATGTTCTATGCGAACCGGAATCTCAAGGTCATCGAGGACGAACTGTTCGGATAGTATTTCCTCTGGCGTCAGTCCCTTCCCCTTCGCTGGGGGCAGAGCCCCTGAGTGAATCGTCGGCAAGAGACTCGCCCTGCGATCTATTATAGCCGTTGCTGACGGATCGCGACGCTTCGGGCGTGGGCGGAGAGGCCCTCGGTGTCGGCCAGACGCAGGATGTCGTCGGCCGCGGCGGCGAGCTGCTCGGCCGTGTATTCAATCAGGCTGATCGATTTGACGAAGTCGTTGCTGGTCAGGGCGCTGGAGAATTTGGCCCGGCTGCCGGTCGGCAGTGTGTGGCTGGGACCAGCCCAATAGTCGCCCACCGCAACAGGCGTGTTTGGGCCGATAAAGATTGCGCCGGCGTTGGTGATTCGCCCGGCGACCTCGCGGCTCTTGGCCCCGCATTGAATTTCCAGGTGCTCGGAGGCGAACTCATCGGCCAGGCGGACCGCCTCGTCCAAGTCCCCCACCACGATCACCCGGCTGAACCGTTTGAGCGACTGCATCGCTTCGGCGGCGCGGGGCAGGGTCGCGAGTTGCTTCGACAACTCGTCGAGAATGGCCTGGGCTAGCGACTTCGAGTCGGTTAGTACGACGGCGCTGCTGTCCGTGCCGTGCTCGGCCTGGCTGAGCATGTCGGCCGCAACCCATGCGGGATTCGCCTGGTCGTTGGCGACGACCAGCACCTCGCTGGGCCCGGCGATCGAATCGATCGCGACGTAGTCCCCCGCCACGTTCCGCTTGGCCGCCTGGACCCACTTGTTGCCCGGCCCGACGATTTTGTCGACCTTGCGAATGGTCTGCGTGCCGTACGCCAGGGCGCCGACGGCCTGCACGCCGCCGAGCCGATAGACCTCGTCGATCCCCAGCTCGTGACAGACCGCGAGAATCACCGGATGGATGCTCCCCTGGCACCGCGGCGGCGAGACCACGACGATCTCTTTCACGCCCGCCACCTGAGCCGGCACGACCGTCATAATCACGGTCGAAGGCAAAGGGGCCGCGGCCCCAGGCACACAGACGCCCGCTCGCCGGATCGGCGTGTATCGAATCCCAGCGCCCTGCGAGAACTCCGAGCGGCCGCCGATAAAGATCCGCTGCTGATAGGCTTTCACGTTCGCGATGGCCTTGCGAAGCGAGGCCAGAAGCTCGCGGTCGATGGAGGCGTGCGCCTTCGCCAAGTCCTGAGCTGGGACGCGGAACTCGTCCGGTCGAAGCTCCACGTGGTCAAACTCTTTTGTGTACTTCGCGACCGCAGCGTCTCCGTGCTCGGCTACCTCGCCCAACACGCGGGCCACTGTCCGGCTCTCGGCGCTGTCGGCGCCCGCCAACCGTGCGAACTGGAGCATGTCGGACCGCAGTTTCGCGAACCCCGCCTGAAAGCCTGCGTCGCGCGACGAAAGGAGAATGTCCTGCAACGATTCGCTCATAGTGTCTCACCTGCCGAAGTTGCCATAGTTGTAGACGGGCGCCGCCCGCTCGAGCAGAAGGTACTGCCTGCCCCCAAACTGCGTGATCCGCCCGGCTACGTTGAAGCGGATCGTCTCGATCGAAGTGCGCTGCAGTTGCTGAGCCTTTTCGAGGGCCTCGCAGGGCAGCAGCTCATAGTGCTCCTCGTTGACGTTCCAGCCGAGAGCGTACGGAGTGAAGTAGAAGCGTGGATGTGTGGATGCGGGAATGCGTAAATCCGCCGACGCGTCAACGCTTCTACGCGTCAAGGCTTCCACGTTTTCGGCCTCGATGAGGCCCACCCGATTCACGAGCATGCGGTCCAGGTATGTATCCAGCCGCTCGGTCGTGCGGGCATCCGACGGTTTTCGCAGCGGGCCGCGAACAGGCCGGCGATTCTTCAGTTTCTCCAGGATCTCCGGCGGAATCCCAAGCTCCGGATCGACCGGCGGACCGACCGTTCCCGCCTCCGGCCTGCGGTTTCCAGCCTCTGTACCGCTCTCTTTGAATTTGCTCAGCGGTAGAAAGTACGTCGCCAACAGAAAATTGACGCCCTGGTATCGCGTGACCTGGGCCGAAAGCCGATACGCAGGCGTGACGCGATCGTTCACGTCGGCGATCAACTGCTCCAGAATTCGCGAAGGCAACAGCATGAACCGTGTCCCGGCGGGCACCCAGTACGTGTCGCCCTTGACCTCGGCCGTCAGTTGGAACCCCCAGGTGTCGTTGGCGTCCACGTGAACCAGCTTGCCGTCGATGGCGTTCAGGACGACCGCCTCGGGCAAAGGCTTGACCACAATCGGCTGCGCAGTCAAACCTGCGCCCGCCAAGATCAGGGTCAACACAACGGCAACAATTCTCGCTTCAGCTCTCATAGCCTCAGGCCCTCCTTGACCAATCTCGCGACATCCTCCGCGGTCTGGGCGAAGGCGACCGCCTTCACACAGGCCGGATCGTCTTGGGCGATCAAGTCCACCAGCGGCCGCCAGAAATCGCCCGCGAGGATAATCGGCTTGCCTGTGTTGAGAAAACCCTTGTTCTTGAGCTCCCAGACTGACGCCAGTTCCAGGAGCGTACCCGTACCGCCGGGCAGAACGACATACGCCTGAGCGGCCTTCACGAGGTTGTGCAGCCGCTCTTGCAGCGAATCGGTCACGACCTCGCGCGTGACGAACTGATTGACGACGCTCTTCTTGAACAGCGAGCACGTGACGCCGATGACCGCGCCGCCCGCCTCGGACGCGCCTTTGGCGGACGCCTGCATGATGCCCTTGTAGCCGCCGTTGGCGACGACAAAACCCGCCTGGGCCAGCGCGCGGCCCACCTGTTCGGCGAACTCATACGCCGGCTGGCCGGGCTTCGTCCGACTGGTCCCGAACACGCTGACGATGATCTCAGCCATGGGCCTTCCCACGCGTGTAACTCAGCAGGCCGCCCGCCAGCAGGATGTCGCGGTCCCGTGCGGACAGCTCCAGCTTGCCGACGAACTGGAACGAGCCGTCGCTCTTTCGGATCGTGACCTGCTCGCTGCTGCGGATCGCGCCGAGCAGATCATCGATCGTCAACTCGTCGCCCGTCTGCAACCGGTCATAGTCAGCCGCATCCGCGAACCGGATCGGAACGATGCAGAAATTGATCAGGTTGGCCCGGTGGATTCGCTCGATGCTCTTGGCGACCACGGCCCGCACTCCCAGATACATCGGGCACAGAGCCGCGTGCTCGCGAGAGGAGCCCTGGCCGTAGCTTTCGCCCGCAACCACGATGCCGCCGATACCCTTGCTCTTGAGAGCCAGCGACCGCTCGGCGAACGTGGGCTTGCCGGCTTCGTTGAAGCAGTTGAACACCACCTTCGCATACTCCGGCACATTCGAGCGGAGCTTCAGATACGTGCCGGCGGGCATGATGTGGTCCGTCGTGATCTTGTCGCCGCACTTGAGCAGGACCTGGCCGACGAGTTTGGCCGGCAGCGGCGTCGGAGCTTCCGGCACAACGATCGTACTGCCCCGGACGACCTGGGCGGTCGCCGCGACGGCCTCGTCCAGCGGCCGCTCGATCATGCTGTCGTCGATTTCGAATTCCCGCGGCATCTTGATCTTGGGGTATTCCACGCCCAACCGTTGCTGCAAGTCGCGAGGATCGGTGATCTTGCCCGTCAGGACGGAGGCGACCGCGGTCTCGGGGCTCACCAGGTACACCTGGTCGCCCTTGGTGCCGGTGCGGCCGGCGAAGTTCCGGTTGAACGTCCGCAGACTCACGGTGCCGTCGGCGGGCGAGAAGCCTTGCC
>CALMMH010000321.1 GCA_937868145.1 uncultured Phycisphaerales bacterium | reverse complement strand
CTTCTCCGGGTTTCCGAAATCGACGGCAGAGGCGCCATCGAATTGCAGGGCGCCCCCCTTGATCCCTTCCACCCATTGAGGTTTGCCTACAAAAGTTCCGGTGATTCCATTCCCGCTCGAGTCCGCAACCGTGGCGCCGGTCATTTCGTCCAGTTTCCACCAGGCTGTAAGCGAGTGGGCATCCTTCGCCATAGCTTGTGCGAGTCCGATGCCGTCCATGGAAGGCTTTCCCTCTTGGGGTCGCGCAGCGAGCAGCTCAACCTCCGCGATCTGCATGCAAACGGCGCGACGAGGATCGCGGACCGCCGGGAACAGGATCTGGTAGTGCTTGTAGGCCGTGTTGTTCTCAAACACAATCGGCGTGGTATTCTTCGTGCAGCGAGGCCAGGGCGTCGGTTGATTGAAGTCCGCGATCTCGCCGCGGGCGATCAACTTATACGGACCGCCAATGCTCTCGTTCGAGCCGTACAGCTCCCACGAGACAGGGTCGCGTTCTTCATAGTCGTTGGCCGTGGTAAAGGTCAGACCGGTCACCACGGATGTCCCGGCCCGGGGCGTCGTCCAGAACCCCGTCGCACGGACTTCCCCGGCAAGGTGAAGATATTTGCTCGTGACCTCGTCGTCGATGGCGCAACCAGGCGGCTCGTTCCCCGGCCAGCCGACGGTTGAACGATCGGTCGTCACGCCCTCGTTCGGCACGCCGACGACGACATCCATCGGCCCCGTGACGTCGCGTCCCGTCGTAAAGGACCAGACCTCGCCTCCAGTCACGGTCTCGTCGTCCTGAACCTCGTCGATTCGCCAGTAGTAGGTGGTGTCCCGCGCAAGGGCCGAAAGGCGGGCGGACGTCTCCTCCATCGTACCGAGAAGCCTCAAATCCGCAGGCGTCACACCCAGGTGGACTTTGTGCCTGGCGGCCTTCAGACCCGGTCTCCATTCCAGCGTGGCTTTGTATACGTCGGCGTCGGCGCTGCCGTCGTAGGGCTTCGGCCGAATCGCCTTGGGGCCGGGCAACTCGAAAAACTGGACCTTACTCAAGCCGACGTGATCGGGATCGCCGAAATTGACCAGATCATCGAAACGGATCTTCTGGGCCTTGACGCCGTCGAGCTTGACGAGCGTCGGCTCATCATAATCATCCGTGCCCTGAGCCCGCCCGATCGCCAGATCGTCCTGAACCTTCTTCCAGCCGGCTTCCGCCGTCCAAACCGAGATATCCGCCTTGCTCACGCCGCGGTCGGTGAACCAAGTGTCGTTGTAGT
>CALMMH010000320.1 GCA_937868145.1 uncultured Phycisphaerales bacterium | reverse complement strand
CACGAGCGTGCCGGCGGTGTCGTAGTGCAGCACGATCCGATGTCCGGCGTCCGCCACGAAGACCGCGTCGCCGTGCCTGGCGACGCTCGTCAACACCGCCTCTTCGCCCAAAGGCTCCCAAGAAGCAGTCACTTTGCCTTGAGCATCAAGAACCTCGACGCGGTCCTTCATACCGACGTAGACCGTGCCGTCGTCCAGAATGGCAAAGCACTGTGGCTCGCCGGCAAGCTGGATCGTCCGTTCCACGTTGCCGGCCGCGTTGAACACGCGAATCGCCCTGTCGCCGGCGACGCAGACGCGGCCGGCAGAATCCAACACAATCGCTCTCGACTGTTTGAACCCGGTGTGAATCGCCGGGCCCGATTCCGCGTAGAGGACGAGGTTCGGATCCACCTTCGCCAACTGGCTCAGGTTATAGGTATAGGCCTCGCTCAGGCCGCTGCCCTTCTCGCCCGTGCTGTCAAAGTGGAGAATCGCCACAACGGCCGCCGCGAGGGCCGCAAGGACGAGCACGACGACCAGGACGCCGCTGCCGATTCTCCCTGACATTCTCAGCATGAACAGATCCTATCCCTTAAGAACACTCGTGCTACTGTTGAGCGACATCGAGACACACCATTCGATTCAGGTCGCGGACAATCAGTCTGCCGGAAGCAAACGCCATGGGCCCCCAGGATTCGATCCCATCCAGGACCTTGGCCTTCGCCAACGGGTTGTACCCGGAGGCGTTCGCCTCGACCAGCGTGAGCACGCCCTCGTCGTCCATCACGTACAGCAGCCCGTCGGCGATTGCGTACGGTCCGCTGCCAAACGTGTTGGCGCTCGTGCTGGTCCAGACGACCTTGCCCTCCAGATCGAGACACGCCAGTTGCTTATCCATCCTCACGCCGTAGATGTGTCCGTTGTAGAAGATCGGCGTTTGCTGCATCGTGCTGAACACAGCCGTCGGATGGAGGAATTCGCTCGCCACGGAAATCTTGCCGCCGGCGTCGGTCAATCGGAGCATGGTGCAGCCAAGGTCGTACTGGCCATAGCCCGCGGACAGGAAAACCCGATCCGGCCCGACGATCACAGGCATCGGCACGTTCGTGCGGACTTTCCACGCGTCCGTCTTCCACAGGACCTGGCCGTCCTTGGCCGAGACGCCGACCACGCCGCCGGCGTCGGTCGATCCGCCGCAGTAGATGTAGAACCGGCTGCCCGCGAACTCCATCGGCACGACCGACGAATGCGTCATCACCCACTTGTCCGGGTTCGGCGTCTGCCAGACCGTCTGGCCGCTCTCGCAGTCGACCGCCATCATCAGGACGCTCCCGGCCGGAGCGAGGATCGCCTTGCCGTCATCGATCAAGGGACACTGGGCCGTATACCACTGCGGAATCACCGTCCCGAACTCCTTGACCAGGTTGAGCATCCACTTGAACTCGCCTGTCTTGGAATCGAGGCAGGTGACATGCCCCTTGGGCCCCATCGTGACGACGTACTTGTCCGTCACCGCCGGGACGGTCCGGCTCATGCCGTGAAAACGCTTGATCTTGATCGGATAGGAATATCGCCAAATCTCTTTGCCGTCGTTCAGCGAGAGGCAGCGGACGACATCCGACTGACCGGCCTGGTCGTAGTCGATGAGGTAGACGCGTCCCTCCAGCACAGCCACTCCGGCGTACCCTTCGCCCACTTCGACGGACCAGAGCACGCGAGGTCCCTCGGCAGGCCAGGTGCGACTGAGCGAGACCGTCTCCGTGCTGATCGCATCGCAGTTGGCGCCTCGGAATCGCGGCCAAGCGCCCGGCAGATCGGCGGGCACGCCGGCACCTTTGGTCAGCGTCCCAGCGATCTTGAGGGCCTCATCCCCCGCTCCGGCGTTGGCCGGTTTGCCGTCGGCCCCAGGCAGACGCTCCTGGAGATTCACCGCCGCGTCGGCGCTGGTCCAAAGATATATCACCGAGACCGCGCCTGCGACGCCGAATGCCATGGGAATCAAGTAGGCGATGATTGCGTTCTTCATGAAGTATCCGTCACTCTTGCCTTAGCGCATCCAACAACCTGCCCCGTAAAGCCAGCGTCCCAGCGAGCCATACCCAGAGGGCTCCGCTGAGTGCGATCAACACGACCGTCGCCGCCAGCGAAACATACGGCGTTTGTCCGGCCGGCGACTGCAAAGCCGGAACCACCGCCACACCTGCGGCGATTACCCCGCAGGCCAATCCGGCGAGCACCAGACCCCAGTGTTCGTAGAAGACCATACGTCGAATCCTGGCCCTCTCGAAGCCCACGGCTCGCAGCATCGCCAACTCGCCGCGTCGCTCCAACATATTGCGAAGCACCACGAGGCCAAGCCCGACACTGCCCAGGACCAGTCCCAGGCCGCCCAGAGCCGTGAAAATCGACAGGTACGTGTTCTCGACGGCGCCGAACGCGGCCAGTCGCTCCCGCGTCGGCGTGAGCACCAGACCAAGATCCGTCAACCCCAACGACAGCTTCTGCGACACGGCGTCCATCTTATCCGATGATGCATCGACAAGCAAAACCCGATAGCCGTCTACCGACGGAAATCTGCGGACGAACTCGTCCTCCGCGATAATGAGGCTGCCTTGCAGGATAGAGCTATCCAACATCCCGACGATTCGCACGCGAAACGGCCGGCCCATCTCGTCGAGAAACTCCACCTCGTCGCCAAGGTTTTTGCCGAGGGCCCAGAAGACCGTCGGATAATCGCCGACCGCCGGAATAACCCCCTCTTCCAGATCCATCTGGAGCAGACCCCACCCGATTACGTCCCCGGCTTCCGGGGTTCTGCCCGTGAATCGAAACGCCTCGCGGCTTCGCAGAGCCTCGGGCTGCACGCCCAATAATCGCGGTCGCTGAGCTCGGTTCAAATTCAGGCAGCTTGCGTCGTCGCCCTCGTGGACTCGGAACTGAACCGCCTGCAGGCCGGCAAGTTCGGGATCGGTCAGGCCGAGCGCCTTGCGTCCGGCGTCGGTGCTCAGATCGTGCAGGATGCCCAGCGAGGACTCGCCGTAGAGAGCGAAACCGCCTGTGCCGGAGTCTCGACTCTGTGGTTGGCGCAGAGGATCGTGTCGGTTGGCCCCGACAGCGACGACCATGAATACGCCGCAGGCCAGCAGGCCGATGATGCCCAGACTGCGACCACGACGGCGAGCCGCGTTTCGAAAGCCCAATCCCTGGAGCGAAATCAGAGGCCGGTTCAGGCCCCCCGCCGCGATGGAGAGCAGCACGTGGCAGAGACTCAAGGTTCCGATCAACAGCAGCGCTCCGGCGCCGAAGAAAGCCCCCGCTGTGGTCTGACTATCTCCCCCGCGGACAAGCAGCATCAGAGTTGCTGCGCCCACGAATGCCAGGATGGTCAGGATGACGCCGAATCGGCCGCGAGAACGCGACGCCGTGTGCCCTTCCACGATGCCGGCCATCAACTGGCGAGCGGGAAGCGTCACATGCCTTCGCAGAGTGATCCAGATCGCCAACAGAGCCACGCCGAGACCGCCGACGCCGCCGAGCAACAACGTCAGCCCCGTCGCATGGAATCGGATCGCAGCGCCGGCGATCGCGCCGCTCCAAACGGTAGCCAAGCCATAGAGCATCAGCCAGGCATAGAACAGGCCTGCGCCGACGCCGGCGATAGTGCCGAGCAGCGCCACGAGTCCGCCCTCAGCCAGAAGCAACCTCTTGACGTGTCGAGCGGGCCAACCGACCGCCAGGAGCATCCCCACCTGTGCACTGCGGCTCTCGACGCCGAAGACAAAGAGCAAGCCCGTCAGAATGACCGCCGAGCCGATCAGGAACAGGCTCAGGCCGAGAAAGAGCTGTCCGAAGTCGGTGCCGCCGCGGCCGGCCCGCAAGCCGGACTCGCGAATCGGCTGGAAAAACAGTCCCGCCGTCGCGGGATCGATGTGACTGGTCAGGTATTGCGAAATCTGGCGATCGAGCCCGTCCCGCCAGGGATAGCGAATCGCGGTCAGGATGCCGTACTGATTCCGCCACCTCGATTGTCCGGCCGCCAGCGTGATGAAGGCCTTGGGTGTCCCTCGATGCTCGTCCCAGTATTGCTCGTCCTTCGGACGGATCTTGTCCAAGTCGACGGGAACGCCCGGCTCCCAATCCCGGCAGTTGTTCACATCCGCAAGCCCGGGGAATTCGGGCATCAGCGTGCGATCGCCCGCGGCTCCCTCCAACGGCGCGATCTTGACGACCTTGAATCGCCCCTGCTCTTCGTTCAACTTCCGGCCGGGACCCATGGCGAAGTACTTCAGCTCGACAGAATCGCCGACCTGAGCCGCAAGATCCTCGGCGAGCCACTGGTTGATGACGATCTCGTCGTCCTGCGTGCCTATGGGGACCAGTCCGCTCGTGCCAACCGCCGCAACCATCGAGTACGGCGTCGCCTTGTCGCCAAGACGAATCTCGTTGACAAAGTAGGTGAGAATCGCGGTCGCGCCGGCGGCGGCTTTCATCGCCTCTTCGGAGAGCGTGTCCTCGACAAAGATCCGCCGGCTGCGAAGCTCCAGCGCGTTCTGCTGCTCCAAATGAACCAGTTCAATCCCGGCGTCGTCCGGCTGCCAGACTTCTTTGATCGCGGCGTTCAACGTCTCCGCGGTCGCGCCGCTTCTCTGGCGAGCCGCCAGGAGCATGTTGGCCCGTCCCGGCTGTTCGATCTTCTCGGCGAGCCAATTCATCGGAACGAAGACGTTTAGCGGAGCCGCCTGGTTGGCCGCCAAATCGAATCTGGCAAATGCCGATTCGCCCGCCACAGCCTGCACCTTCAAGCGGAAGGCGATCGTGCGGTCTTTGTCCGAGACCAAAGGAACATCACGGGGCATCGCCGCGACTTTCTCGATTCGCAGCAGGACCTCGCCGCCGGCAGCAACACCGAGTTCGCTCGCAACCGCTTCGCTCAGCACGACGCTCTCGCCCGCGGCCTTTTCAAAGAGATTCTCGCCGGCGCCGACTGCGTAAAACTTGTCGTCCACGCCGAGCACCTGAACTCGATTGACGCGGCGCGAGCCGTCGTCGTTGGCGATCATGCCGGAGACTTGCAGGACGGACGCGACCGCGCCGCCGACGCGCGACTCCAGATCGCGGGCAAGATCCGCACGAAAGTAGCGTCCGTGCGGCGCTACGGCGAATTCGACTTCGCCCAGGCGAGCCTCCAAGACCTTCCGAAGCGTGTATCGGACGGAGTCGCCGACCGCCAGGGCCCCCGTGAGCACGGCGGTGGCGACGACCACGGCCAGCAGAACCGCGGCGTTCGTCCGCCAGTAGAACCCGGCGCTTCGCGCGACCAGTCGCCAGAGACTCATGGCCGGCCCCTATCGTTCAGAACGCCGCCGCTCAGTTCCATCACGCGGCCGATCCGCGAGGCCAGCTCTCGCGAGTGGGTCACGACAACCAAAGTCACGCCGTCGTCATGATTGAGTTGAGCCAGGAGTCCGGCGATGCTCTGCGAGGAGCCTTCGTCGAGCGAGCCGGTCGGCTCGTCGGCCAGGAGCAGTTTGGGCTTGTTGATCAATGCTCTCGCGACCGCGACCCGCTGCCGCTGGCCGCCGGACAATTCGCCGGGCCGGTGCGACATCC
>CALMMH010000319.1 GCA_937868145.1 uncultured Phycisphaerales bacterium | reverse complement strand
GATCGCGGACGGCCCGCAGCTCGTTTTCGCCCAGGAACTCCAGCTGGGTGATCATCTGCTCGCGCCGGCTCACCTTCGGTGCGTCCAGCACCCAGCAGTGGACGACGCCCAGGTGCACTTTGCCGACCTCGTTGGAGTCGTCGTTGAGCAGGGCGACCACGTGGTCGGTGTGTCCGGCTTCGACGACGACCTCCTCGGTCACTTCGCGTGCGACCGCCGCTTCGTACATCGCGCGGAAATCGCTGCGAAACAGGGGGGCCGCATCGTCGATCGGGTTGATGTGGCCGCCGATGCCCATCGAGCGGTTGCCGACCAGGCGGGTCTCGCCGGCCCGCTTGCCGCGGACGTAGGTCAGGTACTTGCCCTGGCAAGTCATCAGGACATAGGGAATAAGCTGCTTGAAGCCCGGGTCTTTCTCCGCCAGGGGGCGAGGCATGAATTGCAGGGTTCCCGGGGCGAAGAGCCGGTCCAGATACCGCTGGACGTCGAACTGCAAACCGCGAAACGAACCCAATTCATCGAAGATCTTCCGCTCTACCACCAGGACCTGTTCTTCGCGCGCCATGCCTTCCTTCAACCCAAAACCAGGGACTCAAACCTGTCGAATACGATGGCGGCAATCATAACGACAGGGCGGGAGCCCGTAAATGGCAAATCGGCAAGGGAAGAGTCCTATCCGTCCCATGCGTCCTCTAGGTTCCATGAGACGAATGGGACGGATAGGACTCATAGGACCCGCATCGAGATCCGCTCGCTCCTAGAGACTCATCGGCACGATCCGCCGATAGGCCTGCCAGATCGCCTCGAGCGCAGGGACCGCCCGCATGGGCAGGCGGAAATCGACCATGTCGCTGACTTCGCTGAGGCTCGGATTGATCTCGACGGTCGGCCGGCCCTGCATCATGGCCATCTGGATCGGCTCGACCACGTACGGAAAGACGCTTGAAGTGCCGATGGAAAAGACCATGTCGAAACCGTTGTCCAGCTCGACCAGCATCATCATGAGCTTCTCGAGCGCGAGAGGCTCGCCGAAGAGCACGATGTCCGGGCGGAGCGAACCGGCGCATCGGGGGCATTCGGGCGGGATCGCCAGACGGCTGTAGTCGGAGACCGTTTCGCGGTGCCGACACCGGGTGCAGCGCAGGTTGTGCAGGTCGCCGTGGATGTCGATCACGTTGCGGGCGCCGGCCGCCCGGTGCAGCCCGTCCACGTTCTGCGTCAACGTCCAGACCCGCTCGAAGTGCCGCTCCATCTCGGCGATCACCTCATGCGCCCGGTTGCACCGGACGTCCCGGCACATCCGCTCCATCCGTGAGAGATATTTCCAAGTCAGTTCCGGATGGTCTTCGAACAGGTCGCCGGAGAGGGCGCGCTCGACGCACAGGCCGTCCTCCGTGCAGTCGATGTTGTAGGGCAGGCCCTTGCCGCGATAGGTCGGCAATCCGGAGTCGGCGGAGATGCCCGCGCCGGTGACGAACAAAAGGCTTCGACTGGAGGCCAGCAGTTGGGCGATGTGATCGATCGTCTGCTGACAAGTGGCGGCCGGGTCCACTGCGACTCCCGGCCCGATGCCCGGGGGCGTCTCGACGAACACGCTCCGGGCCCATGATGATGGCCCCTGACATACGGTTTCCAAGAGGAACTCCTTTCTCAGCCGGTCTGCGGCGCCTGCCGCATTCCCGGCGGCTGATGACTTTCTGCGAATTCTTTCACTCGGTGCTCTTTGAGGGCGGCTCTTCGGAAACGCGGCTCTCACCCGACTGCTGCACTCTATAATGGTCCCATCGCTCCGATGGCTGATAGGTGATTACCTCAAAATCCGCGAGCAATCCCCGCAGTCGCTCCGTCGCTTCGTGCGGATCGGGTGCGTCGTCCTGGTGGGAGTCAGGCATCGCCGGATCGAGGGGCCGCCGGGGCTTGCGGGGACCACGAGCCTTCGTCCCCCTTCGGCCGGGCTCAAAACCCGCCAGCGAGGCAAGTCCGCCGACCCAATCGATCCGCTGCCACCGTGTTGGGTGGTGCGATTTCCCGGAAGGATTGTCTTGCCGCCGCGAGTCTTCGAACAATCGGCCCCAGGAGCGGTTCGACGTATGGTTCTTCGGTCCCCTACCTGGCCTGGGTGGCCGCCGAGGCGGGGCCCTCATCGGGGACTGCGATCAGGAGCCGGCAACCTTCGTCGGCATCGCTCTTGATCTTCATGCGTCCGCCCAGCAGTTGGATGCGCTCGCGGATGCCCAACAGACCGAAACCCGCGGTTTTTTCGAGTTCTTGCGGCTTGAACCCTCGTCCGCGGTCGATAACCGTAAGGCAAATATACCGCCCGAGGCGTCGCACACGAATCGAAGCCTCCTGGACGCCGGCGTGTTTGACCACATTGAACAGCAATTCCTGGGTCACCTTGTACAGAAGGGCTTTGACGCATTCCGACGACGATTCGACCGGGCCGTAGGCCACCACCTGTACCGTCAAACCGTGTTTCTCATGCATGTGGCGGGCCAGCCAATTCAACGTGTCCGCCAGATCGACCTGGTACAAGGCCGGGCTGAGCTCGTGAGACAGGCTGCGTGCTTTTTCGATCGCTTCTTTGAGCATTTGTTTGACCTGTTGAAGGATCTCCCGCGACTCCTCAGGACTTCGGGTTCCCGTGCTCAGCAGATTCAAGTGGAAGCGGGCCGCCGCCAGGATCTGTTGCACGTCGTCGTGCAGAATATCCGCGATTCGCTTGCGCTCGCGGTCTTCCGTCTGCGACAGCTCCCACGTCAACTGCTGGAGCCGGCTCACCGTGTGAGTCAGGTCTTCCGTTCGCTGGGCGACCAGCGTCTCCAGATGCTCGTTCAAACGGCGAAGCGCCTCTTCCGCGTCGCGGCGTTCGGTGATGTCCTGGTTGACCCCGTGCAGCTTGACCGTCCTGCCCTCCGCGTCCTTTTCCGCTCGAAACCATACGGTCACCCAACGCACCTGGCCGTCGGAACGCAGGATGCGCGCTTCAGTCTGAAACTGGTAGCCGGGGTCGTTTGTGCCCATGGCCGCGAGAATGCTCTCAGCGACCACGTGGGCGTCGTCGGGGTGGACATACCTGTGGGCGAACTCCTCGGCGGTCATTCGATAGCCGCCCGCTTCCTGCGCCGTGACGCCGTGCATCGCGTAGTATTGATCGTTGAAGACGAACATCCCGCCGGCGACGTCGAACTCCCAGTGCCCCATCCTCGCGACCCGCAGGGCTTCCTCATCCTTGCGGCTGAGTTCCCGCAAGGCCAATTCCGCCTCCTTCTCCTCCGTGATGTCCCGCACAGTGCCCACCAGTCGGATTGGGCGTCCGTCGTCGGCGAAGACCAACTCGCCCCGGCCGATCAGGATGCGCAGGGAGCCGTCGGGATGAACGACGCGGAACTCCATGGCGCCGGGGCGTTCACCCGTCAGGGCGGCCCGGACCCAGTCCTGATTTCTCTTGCGGTCGTTGGGGTGCAGCAGGTTGGGGAACGTCTCGGGCGACGGCGTGAACGTTTCCGGAGAGACTCCATAGAGGCGATAGGTCTCACGAGTCCACTTCAAGACGCCGGTCGCCAGATCCAGGCTCCAGCTTCCGATGTGGGCCATTCGCTGCGATTCGGACAGCAAGTGCTCCTTTTCCTCCAATGCCTGGGTGATCCGTCTTCGGTCGGTGATGTCCTGGACAGCCCCGGTAATCCTGATGGGACGCCCGACATCATCTCTGTCCAGGTCGGCTATTGAGAGAATGGTCTTTCGCGTCCGGGTGTTCTTGGTAACGATCTCGAACTCCAGGTTGTATTTCCTCCCTCTCTCGATGAGGTCGACCAACGCCTGGTGAACTCTCTGCCGTTCCGGAATGCATGCTTCGACCTCTTCTACACGGAACGTATCGGCATCCGGGTCAAAACCGTAGATCCTCTTGGCTTCGTCCGATCCCCAGAACTGAGCGGTCTCGATGTCGTATTCCCAGTTCCCGACATGACCCACAGCCTGGGCTTTTCGGTATCGCTCTTCGCTCCGACGCAACGCCATTTCCGCGTGCTTGCGCTGTGTGATGTCGGTGATGAATCCTTCGAGGAAAGGCGGGCCGCCGTGGTTGGAAGGCACGGCCCGGCCCCGTTCGAACACCCATTTCTCCGATCCGTCCTTGGTGCGAATTCGGTACTCCAATTCGAAGGGCGCGTCGCGGCTCACCGCATCCTGCACCAGATCCCATACCATCCGTTGGTCGTCGGGATGGATCAGGTCGCCGTAGGTGACAATCCCGCCTTGGGTGATCTCCGAAGGTTCATACCCGGTCAAGGCCAGCGATCCCTCGCTTACGAATTCGAACGGCCAGTCCGGCGTGTTGGCGCAGCGATAGGCGAGGCCGGGCAGGTTTCCCATCAACGTGCGCAGCTTGCGCTCGCTTTCGCGGAGTTGGTGTTGTTGTCGTCGCAGCGTCTCCTCGGCCTGTTTGCGCTCGGTGATGTCCAGAGCGGTGAAGGTAACGCCTCGGGAGGGGTCCTCGGGATCGAGCAGCGTGGAACTCAGCAGAATGTCGATCACCTGGCCGTCCTTCCGCCGCCAACGGGTTTCCAGGACGCCTTTGCTTCGTTCGTCGATCTGTCCGTAGTTCTCCCGCCCGACGTATTCCCAGTCCTCCCGGGTCGGATAGAGCATGCGGGCGTTGCGGCCGATCAACTCCTCCCGACGGTAGCCGACCATTTCGCAGAGCCAATCGTTCACGTCCAGCAGGACGCGGTTCAACGCGAGTCCGACGCCCATGGGGGCGGCCCGAAGCACGCTGGTCAGTCCCGCATCCCTCTGGCGCAGCACCTCAAGCGTTCCCTCCACCCTTTGCAGGGTCAGCACCGCGAGAACCAGATTCCCCTGCGAATCCCTGATGGGGGCGCCGCTGCAACGGAACACCCACGTGCTGCCGGTGCGTTTGTCACGGCCGCGGACCTCGACGTTCTGGAATCTCTCCCCTCGAATCGCCCGGCTCAGCGGCCGATCCTCCAGGGTGATTGGAGACCCCTCCGGCGTATGCAGTTCGAAGATGTCCGCAAGCTCCGACACCGATTGCCACGTCCGTTCCACGGAATCGCACTCGAACAGTTCTCTCGCCCGGCGGTTCATCCGCACCGGATGTCCATCTACGTCGCAGATGATTACGGCCTCATCTATTATGCTTTCGAGAACAGTCTCAAGCTGGGCGGCATAGACTTCGTCGGGGTCGGAAGATCCTCGCTGGTTCGGAGACCTCGGGTCCTGTTGTTCACAATTCCGGGGTGACCGGGGCAAACTGTCGCTGGTTGTCTGCTTCCCGTTCTCAACCATAACACGGCTCTGCGAACTGTCTTCCGAGGCGGCGCGTGAGTTCCTCGCTCAGCGAACAAGCTTGGGCAAGGTGTAGAACAGTCTTTCATCATCATACTCGGGAAGTGCCTACGCGTTCATAGGGAAATTCCCCGCAGAATTTGATCTGCGATCTCCGAGCGTCTTCTGTATCCAGCCGCTGTCCGCGTAGAATAGGTATGCCTTGCAGTTGTTCGCGACGATTACTCACCGTCGGACCTTGATCCTGCCGATATGGGATACAACGCAGGATTTCACGCGTCCCTGTTTGTTCGGGCATTCGGACACAAGCATCACGTCTCGGGAATGCCCTGCCGCTCCTGCATCACGGGAGGCGCGGTTGCACAACCATCACGGCCCCGTCGCCAGTTGTATGCGAAGGGCCCAGGAAACCGAGGGTTGGGATCATGAGGAATGCCATTCGCTCCATGTGTGCCAGAATCTCGCTTGTAGCAGTACTGTCGAGCCTCCTGCCGGTGGTTTGGGCGGCCGAGGAACTGCCCGGTCCCCTGACCGTTGGGGTGGTCTCCACGATAGACGCCAAACCCATCGCGGGCGTCACCATTCATGTGGGGGGGCGGATGGCGGTTTCCGACCAGGCAGGCAAGGTGATCTTCGACGGCCTGCCCGCCGGCACATACGAGATGTGGATTTGTCAGCCGGGCCACCGGGAGTTCCGCCAAACCATCGAGTTGAAGACCGGGGAGCGAACGCCGTCAGTGGTGTCGCTCGTTCCCGAGGCGCTTTCTCCGCTGAAGCTCCGGTTTGTCGAGGAGATCAGCGCCGAGCCCGTCTCTTGCGCCCGGATCCACATGGTCCCCAAAGCGGTCTCGGCTGCTTTGCAAGGCCCCATGGTCTTTGCCACCGACAGCGCCGGGAACGTCGCCACGATCCCGGTCCCGGAAGGGGTTTACCGTCTGACGGTCGAGGCGCCGGGATATGTTGCCCTGGATCAGGACTTTGAGCATAAGGCGACG
>CALMMH010000318.1 GCA_937868145.1 uncultured Phycisphaerales bacterium | reverse complement strand
CAAGATTTTTCCTTCCTAAAGTAGGCCCAATGTCCATTTTGCAAAAGTCCAATTAGGAGGTTTGGAGAACGATGGATACGATCGACCTGGCCCAGACGCATTTTCATCGGATTCTGTTCTGCACCGACTTCTCGGAGAACGCCGACTTTGCGTTCTCGTTCGCCGTGGACGCCGCGGGCCGCCGGCCGGGCTGCGAGTTGTACCTGCTTCACGTGATCCCGGAATCGGACGCCCAATTCTGGAAAACGTATATCTACGAAGTCGAGGGGGTGGACAACAAGGCCAAGCAGGACATCGACGAACGGATCGACAGAACCTACCGCTCGCGCCTGCCCGAAGGAATGGAGATGAAGGTCGAGATGCGCGTGGGCAAGGACTACCAGCAGATCCTCGAATTCGCCCGCGAGAAGCAAATCGACATGATCGTCCTGGGCCGTCACGGCCACAAACCCCTGGGAAAGACCCTCTTCGGCGCCGTGACGGAGAAAGTCGCCTCCCGCGCCGAGTGCGCCGTCCTCGTCATCCCGCTGAGCTACCAGAAGAAGCCGAAGAACTGACGATCGGCTATTCCGCCAGAGGCAACAGCTCGATCTTGCGGAACTGCGTGGGGGCGGTCTCGGCCTGGATGGAAATATAGCCTTCGCCAAGCAGCAGCGGAGCGCCGGCCTTGAGGCGCTTCTGGGCGTCGGCGTCGTTCTCGTCCAGTTGCGGCTCGGTGTACTCAAGTACGACCTGGCCGTCGATGATGTGACGGATCAGACGATCGCCATGAACTTCCAGCTCCACCGTCACCCACTGATCGCCGCGGTAAGTCTTGGACTTGGAATTGTTGCAATGCTGGGTGACGAGCTGGCCGTTCATGACGACGTTCGTGCCGGGCGTGCACAGGTTGGCGGTGGAGCGTTCGCCAGTGTCGGCGCCGCCGAGAAGCTGAACCTCGATGCTGACCGGGAACTGCTGGTCCTTGCCGATCGTCGCCGGCGGCTGGCAATGGAGCATCAGGCCGTTGTTGCGGAAGGCCCAACCGGGCCCGTCCGGAATCTGCTGGCCGATGAACCGGTACTCCGCGCGGAGACGGTAGTGCGAGAAGGAGTCCTTGTAGAACAGGTGCCCGAATTCGCCGTTGAACTTGTCCCACTGGTCGTAGGACACCGTGAGCAGTCCGTCCACGACGCGGAAGGTGTCTCTGTAGTTGACGCCCAGATCGCTGCCGGTGAATTTCGGCGTCCAGCCTTTGAGGTCCTTGCCGTTGAAGAGACTGATCCATTTCGCCTCGGTCGTGTTCTTCTGCTCTGCGGCGCAACCCGCCGTGCCCAGAATCAAGACGACCAAAGCACCCACGGCTTTCATGACACTCGACGAACTTCGTCCTACCATTGTCGGTTTCCTCCCACAATCCGGGTTCTATCATCTTGCAGATGGCGTGCACGGCACACCCTACCGCTGTCGCACACTCACGTGTCCCCCACGAAACCCCGAGTTCTCACGCCTTCAGAAGCCGGGCGGCACATTTGGCAAAGTACGTCAGGATGATGTCGGCGCCGGCTCGCTTGATGGAGGTCAGAACTTCCATCATCGCGGCGT
>CALMMH010000317.1 GCA_937868145.1 uncultured Phycisphaerales bacterium | reverse complement strand
ACACGGTTCTGCTCCCGGTACTCGCGATAGATGGGATACGGAATGCCTTGGTTGGAATAGTCGCCGCTCCGATCAATCAAGACGATACCCAGCAGTTCCTTGGCGTTCTTCACACGCAGCGGACGGAGAAACTGCTCATTCACCAATCCGAAGATTGCTGTGTTCGCCCCGATGCCAAGCGCGAGCGTGAGCATGGCCACAGCGGTGAAGCCGGGGTTCTTCAACAATTGGCGCAAGCCATATCGAATGTCCTGCCATAAGGTCGTCATAGCGAACTCCAGTTCTCAGTTCTCGGTTGGGAACCATCGGCTCTCTTGCTGTCAACTGCCAACTGCGAACCGCCAACTCTGTCTTTACGCCATATCGAAGCCGCTTTGCTTGAGCTCGGCGGATTCCTGCTGCTTGCGGCTCGCCTCTTCTTCCTCGACGATCCGGCCGTCGAAGAGGTGGACCGTCCGCTGGGCGTGGCGGGCGTACCGCGGGTCGTGCGTGACCATGCAGATCGTGGCGCCCTCGCGGTGCAGCTCGCCCAGCAGGTTCATGACCGCATCGCTGTTGTTGGAGTCGAGGTTTCCGGTCGGTTCGTCGGCCAGGAGGATGGAGGGCCGCCCCACCACCGCGCGGGCGACCGCCACCCGCTGCTGCTGACCGCCGGAGAGCTGGGCCGGGTAGTGTTTCATGCGATGGGACATCCCCACCCGTTCCAGGGCCTCCTGCGTCCGCTGCTTGCGCTCGGCCGAAGGCATGCCCCGGTATGTCAGCGGCAGTTCCACATTCTCATAGACCGTCAGGTCGCCGATCAGGTTGAAGCTCTGGAAAATGAAGCCCACCTGCCGGTTGCGAATCCGAGCCCGTTGCGAGGCCGAGAGATTCGCCACGGGCTCGTCGCCAAGCCAGTAGTCGCCCTCGGTGGGCGAATCGAGAAGCCCCAGGATCGCCATCAGGGTCGATTTCCCGCAGCCGGAAGGCCCGGCGATGGACACGTACTCCCCCTGGGCGATCGATAGGTGGATGCCCGCCAGAGCGTGCGTCTCCACCTCTTCAGTCACGAAGACCTTGTGCATGTTCTCCACCCGAATCAGTGCGCCGTTGGCATCGCTCATACCTGTTGTTCCTTTCCTGTGACGAGCATTCGTTTTCTCATCGCATTTTCTCAAGCCCTGTGCGGGGTCTACTTCAATCTGATCCGATCCTGGCCGTCCCACTGGGACATGTCGCTCAAAATGATCTCGTCGCCCGGCTGGAGGCCGTCCAGGATCTCGATCGTGCTGACCGAGCTGCGACCGAACTGGACGCGAGTCCGCACGGCGTATCGGCCGTCCTCGACGACTTTGAACAGCTCGGTGAGTCCCTCCGTCGAGGCGTAGACCGGCCGGCCCACGTTCAGGACGTCGTCCAGCCGCTCAATCTCGATCGTGCCGACCACCGACAGGTCCGGCCGAGCGCCCAGCGGCAGCTCGCCATGGAGCGAGACGTCGACCGTGACGTTGCCTTCCATCACAGTCGGGTCGATGCGGGAAACCTTTCCCATAACCGTCCCGTGGTGCGTGTCCACCTCTGCCGGCAGACCGAGGAGCAAGTCGCGAGCTTGCGCCTCGGGCACCTTCAACTGGGCCTTGAGCTTGCGAGGATTGGTGATCTTGGCCACGATCGTGCTCGGGGAGACCGACTGGCCCGGCTCGATCTTCTCCTTGACCTGGGCCAGAACCCCGGCGGTGCCCGCCCGCACGTGCAACGAGTCCAGCTCGTTCTTCTTCAGATTGTACGCCGATATCGACTGCTCGACCGCGGCCTCCAGCTCGGCCAGTTGCGCCGGCATGATCTCCTCGCGGAACATCTTCAGCTGGTCCTGGCTGATCTTCAGAATCCGTTCCCGCTGAACGACGTTCGAATTGGCCAGCGTCAGCTTCAATTCGGAGATCAGGTCGCTGTCGAACTCCTTCTGACTCACCTCCGCCTCAAGCTTGGCCCTCTCGGACTCCGCCTGGTTCTGGGCGATGTTGTTCTCCTTCTCGAGCAGGGTGCCCTGGAACTGGGCCCGCTGTGCGGTGAGCCGCGCCCGGCTGGATTTCAGTTCCGACTCCGCCTTGACCAGTTCCTGTTCGAGCGTCGGATTGCTCAGCTCCAGGAGCACCGTGTTCGGCTCGACGATCGCGCCCGGCTCGATCAAGATTCGCACGACTCGGCCCGACACCACCGCCGGCACCCAGAGGATGTCCTCGGAAACGAGAGTTCCGACGCCTCGCACCTGGCGGAGCATCGGCCCTCGTTTGGCCTTGTCCAGCCACAGGGTTCTGCGGTCCACGGTCGGCGACGCCGGCTCCAGCCGGGAGACCCCAACGGTCACCGCGGCGATGACGATCAGCCCCGTCGTGGCGATCAGTCCCCGCCGAATCATTTTCATCCGTTTCGCGGATTTTCGTGGAATATCCATGATCCATCCTTAACAAACAGTCTATCCAATCATATGACGCTCACGGTGCACAGAACGTAAACGGCAATTCTCAATTCCGCCGTCCTTTCCCCGATCCGAACACCCTTCCACGGCAGGAAACCTCCACGCCGGGAACAGCAAAACTCTCTATTCACATCTCAGCGCCGCCATCGGATCGATCCTCGCCGCCCGCCGGGCGGGCAACCAACAGGCGACAAGCAACACGGCCAGGACGCACGCCGTCACGGCAACGAAAGAGACCGGGTCAAACGGACTGATGCCGGCGATCTGATGCCGCAGGATCCCGGCGGCGCCGAGGGCCAGTGAAAGTCCGATAGTCACCGCGGTCAGACCCAGGCGTAAGCCCATGGACAGGACCATGCGCATGACATCCCCGCGCGTCGCCCCCACAGCCAAGCGGATACCGATCTCACGCGTTCGGCTGTTCACCACATAGGCCATCACGCCATAGACGCCGATTGAGGCCAGCACGAGCGCCACGCCTCCGAGAACGCCGAGCACGCGCATGGCCGCATATTGGACAGCCAATCCACTTCTCATCGCGTCCCGCAGCGTATAGACGCCGCTCCGCGCCAGCTTCGGATGAATTCGCGCCAACTCGCCGCGGATCGAGGCCACTACGCGGCCGGCGTCTCCCCTGGCCCGGATGAGCAAGCTGGGCTGAAGGAGAGTCCCCCTTCTGGCCACGCGAAATACTGTAGCGTCCGGCCGTTCGTGGAACCCATCGAGACACGCGTCTTTGACCACCCCGACCACCTCCCATTGTCGAATGCGCTTGCCCAGCGGCTCCTGATCGGGCCAGAACTTCCGCACGAAACTCTCGTTCACGACCACGATCTGACGGTCGGATCCGACGTCTTCCAGGGTGAACTCGCGGCCGCGCAGCAGAGGGATTCCCATGGCCGCGAACATGCCGGGCCCGATGCCGGGGAAGAAGCCGACCAGGATGGGATCGTTGGCGGACAGATCATAGCCATCGAGTTCCATCAGGGGCAGTTGCGTCTTGAGGCCGCTGAACGGCTCGACGGGCGAGCCGCAAACCTGCTCGACACCGGGAACGAGAGCCGCCCGACGGAGGATCTCGCCCAGTTGCGGCAGGACGGTAGCCTCCGTGACACCGATGCGCTCCAGGTCCAGAGGAGCGATGGCCAGCCGCTCGCAGCGGTAGCCCAAGTCCACCGACAGTTGCCTGCTCATGCTGCGAAGGCACAGCGTCGCACCGCAGAGCAGAACAAGCGACCCGGCGATCTGCGCGACGATCAGTCCCTGTCGCAGCCTGGAACGTCTCGGACCCGCGCCGCCCCCCTCTTTGATCGCGGCTGACGGCTGGAAACCCGCCGCTTGCAGCGCAGGCAGAAGGCTGAAACCCACGCCGACCGCCATCGCGCCGGCAGCGGCAAACAGCAGAACCCGAACGTCGAGCATCGGCCGCAGCGATGGCCCCGGCCACCAGCCGGCATACCGCACGATGGCCGCCCCGATCCACGAGAACACCAGCAGCGCACCAACCGTGCCGCACATCGCCACAAGGACGCCTTCACAGACGAGTTGCCGGACCAGGGCTAGGCGCGTCGCGCCCAGGGCTACTCGTGTAGCCATTTCTCCACGCCTTTTCATGGCACGGGCAAGGAACAAGCTGGCGACATTGGCACACGCGATCAAGAGCAACAGCACCGTCGCCACGCCGGCGAATCTCAGGAACCCGACGATCCGCGGCCTCAGGTGGTGGGTGCCCAGCAGGCCCCGCCCGATCGGATCGAGGCGGATCCTGTGGAAATCGGGCGAGAACCCGTAGGGGGACCAGCGGGGATCCTTGAACCCTGACAGTTCCTTCGTCGTCTCCGCTGCAACTGGCATCAGCAGATCCGCAGCCGCAGCAGCCAATCGGGGTTCGGCCAACCGGCCGACGAGACTGTAGACGGTCATTTCCCCCAGTATGGGCTCCATGCTCGCAGGCAGCCACAGCACGGGAGGCTGGAAACTCAAACCGGCAAATCCCCTGGGGGCAACGCCCACAATCTCCACCGGTATGTTGTTGAGGGTGACGGTCTTTCCCAGGACGTCCGGCGCCCCGCCGAACTGGGTTTGCCAGAACGGGTGGCTGATCACGGCGACGGCATGTGCCCCGGTTTGCGCATCTTCTTCAGGGAGAAACCCTCGTCCCAGCACCGGCGTCACGCCGACGAACGAAAAATACTCGCCCGAGACCAGTTCCACAGGGACGCGTTCGACGCCCTCCTCCGCTCGCAGCTTGGGCGAGATGCCCGCGTAGCCGATGATGCCCTGGAACCCGCGGCCTTCCCGCCGGATCGCGTCGTAGTAGGGCCGGCAGATATTGGCGTAGACCGGCTGCCGGTTCTCGTCGGCCGGCTCGATGGCCCACAGCTCGTGCGGCCGGGCCACCGGCTTCGGTCGCAGCAACATCTCGTTGAGGATGCCGAACAGGGCCAGATTGGCCCCGATGCCCAGCGCCAATGTGAGCACCGCCACAGCCGTGAAGCCGGGGCTCTTCGCCAGCATTCGCATCCCGTATCGAATGTCCTGCCACAAGATCGCCATTACATGACTCCTGTTCTCAGTCCCCCGTCGTCAGTTCTCAATGCTTCGCCTTCGATTCTCGTCGCCAACTGCGAACTGTGAACCGACGACTCCTTCTCATTCGCATCTCAACGCCACCATCGGATCGATCCTGGCCGCCCGGCGGGCTGGGAGATAGGTGGCCAGCAGCGCGATGGCGATTAGAACCAGCGACACGGCCGCCAGCGTCAGCGGGTCCGTCGAGCTGACACCGTAGAGAAGGCTCGACAGGACGCGGGTTGCCGCCAGCGAACCCGCCACGCCGGCAACGACGCCGATCAACGCAACCACGAGTCCCTGTCTGAGCACCGCGACCAACACATTCCAACGCGTCGCGCCCAGGGCCATGCAAATGCCCACGTCCCGCGAGCCCTGCGCCACGCTGTATTGGATGATGCCGTAGAGCCCCACGGCAGCCAGAATCAAGGTGATCTGGGCGAACAGGCCCAGGAGGATCGTGACAAATCGCTTGGGCGCCAGCATCTCCGCGAGGTTTTCCTTGAGCGTATAGATTCGCGAGACTTCCAGATCCTTGTCCAACAGAGCGACCTGAGCCCGCACCGCATCGGCCAATCTCAACGGGTCTCCGCTCGCGCGGACCACCAAATCCGAAATCATGTAGCAATGGGCCGGGGTCGGCATGTAGATCGTATTCACGGCGGGGGCCAATTCCTCGAAGTCCCGGATCGTCTTGACGACTCCCACGATCGTCATGCCGTTGATGCGCTGGCCGATCGGGTCGACGTCGGCAAGACACTTCTGAGCCAATGTTTCATCGATAAGGATGTTCAGGGCGCCACTGCCCTGCACGTCCTGTTCTGTGAAACCCCGTCCTTTGACGATCGCCATCCCCAGGGTCCTATGGAAATCCAAGCTGGCCTGCACGATCCTCGCCAGACGGCTTTCTTGCGGATCCGCAGGCGGACGCCCGTCGACCGAGATGCCGATGAAGCCTCCCCCCGTGCTCAAGTCGAGGCCGCCGGAAACGACGGCGGCCGACTGAACGCCGGGCAGAGCCTGCGTCTGACGCAGCAACTGCTCGAAGAAACCGGTCCACTGCGGCTGATCGGGATACTTGATCTTGGGCAATTCGATGTGCGCGACGAGGACCCCTTCGGCGGTGAATCCAAGATCCTCCCGCTGCATGAGGACCAGACTGCGAATCAGCACGCCGACCCCCATCAGCAGGACCAATGCCATGCCGATCTGGGAGACGACCAATCCCTTCCGCAAGTATCGCCAGCGCCAGCCGGCGGCCGGACTCGCCGAGGTCCCTTTCATGATGTGGCTCAGATGGACGCCTGCGGCTTTCCAGGCCGGCAACAGACTGAACACAAGACCCGTGAGCACGGACAAACCCAGAGCAAAGAACAAGACGGAGGTGTCCACGCGGGTTTCCTTCATGCGAGGGATGTCCGACGGGCACATCCCGACCAGTCCCTTGGTCACCCAGAACGCCAACAACACGCCGACCACACCGGCAGCCAGGCTGACCAGGACGCCCTCGGTAAGCGTCTGACGCATGATGCGCCCCCGCGACGCGCCGACGGCCGCACGCACGGCCATCTCTTTCTGACGAGCGTTTCCGTGCACCAGGAAGAGCCCGGCCGCGTTCGTGCAGGCGACCAGGAGCACCAGTCCCACGGCCCCCCACAGGATGTGCAACAAGGTGCGGTTGCCGCCAAGCTCATCATTCACGAAGGAACCGACCGCCACGGTGGTTCCGCGGTCGGCCTCTGAATCCTCCTGCATCAGCCGCGATTCCAGAACGTTCATCTCCGCACGGGCCTGTTCCACGGTGACGCCCTTCTTGAGACGAGCGATCACCCGAGTGCCTCCGCCTCGATCCTCCGCATTCAGGACCAGTGGCACCCAGAAGGGGGCTTCCCGCGTCAACGAATGGCGGAAATTCGCAGGCATGACTCCGACAATTCGGTAGGGTTTCTCGTCCAAGACCAGATCCTTGCCGAGAATCTCCGGGTCGCCACCCATGCGGTCCCGCCAGAAACCGTAGCTGAGGACTACGACTTGCTCGTTTCCGCGTTGTTCGTCTTCCAGCACGAATCCCCGGCCGAACGCAGGCTGGACGCCCATCACAGAAAAGAAACAGGACGACACCGCCAGTGCCTTGATGTGGTAGGACTTGTCCGGACCCGTGACGTAGACGCGTCGATTCCCCACGCCGGACATGCACTCGAACACCTGGTTGTTCTGACGCCAGTAAACGAGATTGTGGTGCGACGAGCCGATGCGGTCGATCCCCTGCAGCGGCTTCCCCTCCCAGACGCTGACAATCCGGTCCGGCTCATCGTAGGGCAACTCCCTGAACAGCACGGCGTTGACCACGCTGAACACCGCGGTGTTGACGCCGATCCCCACCGCCAGGATCAGAATCACGACAAATGTGAATCCGGGGTTCTTCGCCAGCATCCGAACCCCGTACCGAATATCCTGCCACAGTGTTCCCATGAGCTTCTCCTAGTTGGACCTTCTTCACGGGAAGAGTGCGATGCAAACACCGTGCCAGACGAAGGTTGCTCCGGAAGTCTGCGCGTACATCGGGAGTCTCGCCTGCGCGTGGGGAAAACCTCGTTCTCGCGGTTCCCTGCGTTTCCAACATTCCCGCGTGTGTCCGCTTTCGAATTCGTGCGCCCGATTCCGGACACTCGGAGACCGACCGGCACATCCGCCCTAGCGGTCGAGCCATTCCTCGATGTCTCGACGCTCCTGTTCCTCCATGCGGCGACGTTTCTCCAGGAAGCGGCGGTACTTCTCCTTGTCCGCGGCGTTCCACACATTCGCCTCCTCGTAGTCGGCGCAGAAAGGCACCTGGAGGTCGATCCAGCAGGCCAGTTTCTCCAATTCCTGGGCCGTCAGGCGGACGCCGTAGTGCCCCTCGGCCAGTTCGATCAGCAAACCGCTGCGAATCGCGCCGGCGGCGCCGGGCGCCATCATGGGAGGCTCCGATTGCGCGCTGATCCAGTTGATCACGGAGTCGCTGGCGCCGGCCAAGTAGTCGTGGCCTTCGAGGCTGTCCACGGTCGCCCGCACCAGGGCCAGATAGCTCGCGCTCCACTGTCGCTTCGCCAGACTCTCGACCGCCGGAGTCGCAAGCAGGCTGAAGGCGGGCTTGATTTCGATGGCTTTCCCGTTGCGATCCACAGACGCGGCGGCTTTGGCGTCGCCGGCGGCCTCCGGCTTCAGCGTGACAAGCGACGCCGCACGCCCCAGTCTCTCTCGCCACTTGCCGGCGTCGTTGTGACAACTGACGCAACTGCGATCGAGGATCGGCTGAATTTCCTTGGCATAGCTGAAGCCTCTCGTCGGGCCGTGGAACGGCATCAGTTCCTGCGGGCCGGCCTGCATCGCCATGCTCGGTCCGGACCCGGTGGTCGGCGGGGCGTCATTCTTTGACTCGTGGCAACCGATGCACGAGACAGACTCGCCCGGCTGCAGCGTCAGCCAACTCCGCATCGTCTGGACGGCACGCCCCTTCTCGTCGATGGCTTGGAAGTAGATGGCTTTCCTGGCCGGCAGCGTGAAGAAGGCCGAACCGTCGGGATGGACCGTAGCCTCGCCCAGCACGACCTTCGCGTCCCAGCTCCCGTTGCCGATGGAAACCGGCGTGCATACGAGCGCATCGCCGGCGGGACCCCGGTTGTAACTCCAGCCGACGCCCGCCGCCCGGTACTCCAAGGCGATCGCACGGAGCTTCTTGATCGCGCCGCGAGGGACGCCCTCCAGACCGGGACCGAAGTAGACGTCCTGCAGGAAGCACGTGCCGGTGGTCTGTCGATAGTCCACCTGGCTCGGGCGAACCGGGGGCTTCGGCCGTGCGGCCAGGGGCACCGGCTGATTGCAGCAGTTCTCGGGGTCGCCGGCCAACACCTCCCGGCGACCGTCGGCAGCAATCCAATAAATCTTGAACAGAGCCGGCGAACGGGCCCAACCGAAGGGGGCGCAAGTCGCCACAAACTCCGTCTCCGACAACGGATAGGGATACTGGTACAGATCGCCGTCCTGACCCCAGTAATCGATGCGTTCGGCGGGTGTCTCGCGAACGGGTGCGATCAACTGCGTGCCGGAGTTCTCCTGGCGACCCTTGGCGGGGTCCACGATCCCCAGCTTGCCCACTTGGAGCGTGTGGTGGCCGGAGAAGGTCGCGACCACTTTCTGCGTGCCGGGGATGCCGCGGGCGTGCAGCAGCGAAGTCGGGAACCAGGAGTTGTTGCCGTAGAACTCGGCCTGGTTCGTGCCGTCGGCGTTCATCTGAAACAGACCCTGGACGAAGAGCTGGCCGCGATCGCTGTACTCCCAGCGGGTATAGATCACCCGGCCGTCGGGCATCACCGTCGGGAAGTTGTCGTGGACCTGATCGAAGGCCAGTCGCCGCAGGTGGCGGCCCTCGCGGTCGCACGTGTACAGGTTGCTGACCTCGGTCCACCAGCAATCCACCGTCTGAACGCAGCGGGTCGAGTTAAAGACGATATCGTCGTTGGGTAGATAGGCGCACTCGTAGTCGGCAAAACCCAGCCCGTGGGTCAGTTGCTTCACCGAGCCGTCGGCGACGGTCATCTCGTACAGGTGGTAGTCATCCTCGCGGTCGGACTTCTTCCACGCAAAGAGCACGCAGCGGCCGTCCCAGGACACATCCGGATCGCGGATCACGCCGTCACGGTCCTCCAGGAGCGTAGTCACCCGACCGCTTCCGAGATCCAGCCGGCACAACGCCGCACCCGGCGAGAAGTTCCGCTCATTCTGGGCGTCGGACTGGCCCTCGGTGTACGCATAGTGCGAACCGCCCATGGTGTAGTGCTTCGTGAAGACCCAGTGAGGGTATTGCTGACGCAGATTCCGCAGGCGAATCTCCCGCCGGGCCTCCCCGGCACAGAGGTACAACTCAAGCCAACGTCGCGGTTCGACGGACTGGGATTGACTCGCAAGAAGGTCGAATTCAACCTGCAGGTCTTTGCCGGCCGGTCCGAGTTCAGTCAGAGCCTTCTTCGTCGATTCCTTCGCCACGGCGGGCAAGGTCGAGGCCGACAGCCACGGCCTAAAGTCCGCTCCGGCGTCCTGCACGCACCAATCCCAGTAGACTGAGAACTCCCGTTCGGCCCGATCGGAGAACTCCTCCGCCATCGCGGCGAGCGCCCGCTCGTTCGGATCGAGCGACGCGATCTTCGCCTGCGTCTCCATCACCGCGTTCAGCCACGCGCGTCCCGGCTCAGACAAATCGCTCGCCGCAGCAGCGACCCCGCGGGTTCCAGCGCCGAACGCCAGAACGAACACGATCGCAAGCCCGCCCCTCTTGAGCAACCGACCGATCTCGCACCGCCTGCTCTGAACCGCGATTCCCATCCGTCTCTCCTATACGCAGCATCTTCCTGCCGGACGTTGATGACCCGTGCCACCATAATAGAATACCCTATAGGAGCGATGTTGAGAAGCAGATCGATTCCGCCTTTGCTGAACAATAACCAGCCGAGAAGGATTGTCGGAGAAAGATGTCACAATGGAGATTCAGGCCCATCGCAAATCCAAGGCCGCTCACCCATGAAACGGTCGCACATTGTCCTGGACACAAACGTCCTGGTTTCGGCGCTACTCTTCGGAGGCGTTCCTCGGAATTCATCGAGGTCGTGAATGCGGAAGTCACAGACAGGAAGAACAGGCGGAAACGAGAAAAGGACGGATGACAATCACCCTTTAGCAGGCAGTCTGAGCGTGGCTCGACAGCCGGGACCGGCGGAGTGGTTTTCCAGGGTCAGCGCGCCGGCGTGGGCTTCGGCGATCTGGCGACTGAGGGTCAGACCGATGCCGGAGCCGTGATCCTTCGTCGTGTAGAACGGCACGAAGACGTCCACGCCTTCGGCCAGGCCCGGGCCGTCGTCATCGATATGAATCTCGACGGCATCATCGTCGGCCTGCCAGCCGATCGAGACTTGGCCCTCTCCCTCGGGTCGACTCTGGAGACTCGCCTCGACCGCGTTGGAAATCACATTGATCAACAGTTGTTCGAGTTGATCGCGGTCTCCTCGAACTTGCACGTCCTGACCCGCTGCCACGGCAACGCTCATCCGGGTTTCCAGACCCGCGACTCGGCGCAGCAGTTGCGCCACGTCTACCTGAGAAAAACTTGGCTCGGGCAGGTGCATCAACCGGGAATAGGCGCTGATAAAGCGGTCCAGAGCCTCGGCGCGTTCGGCGATCAACTCCAAGCCCCCCTTCACATCCTCCTGCCAGTCGTCGGCCAGAGGCTTGCGGCCAATCAGCACCCGCAGGCTGTCGGCCACCGACTGGATCGGGGTCAGCGAGTTGTTCACCTCGTGACGCACGGTCCGAATGAGCCGCTTCCACGCCCGGCGTTCCTCTTCGTGCAGGGTGCGAGTGAGATCCGACAGGAAGACCAGGCTGTGGGACATCCCTTTGTCGCGATAACTGCCGCGGCGCAACTCCCACCGGCCGGAGCCACCCGGCAGGACGATATCGAGTACGCGAGGCGTCTCGCCGCTCAGGCACTCGGCGAGTCCCAACTCCTCCGCCCGCCAGCCAAGGATCTCCGTGTCAGGCCGGCCGAGCAGACGCTTGCCGCTCTCGTTGACCAGTTGCAGACGCCCGCCGCTGTCGAATCCGAACATGGCAACGTCGATCTGCCCGAGCACCTTGCGAAGCAGGGCCGAGGCCTCCATCGCGTCCAGTCGCTGCTCGCGGAGAAACCCCGCCAGGGCGTTCGCCTCCCAGATCAACTCGCCCATCGCGTCGTCGTTGCGGGCGCCCTTGACCCGCAGCGAGTAGTCCCCTTCGCGGAGCGCGCCGAGGAGGTTGGAGAGCGTTCGCAGGGGAAACACGATCTTATTGTGAAGCGTCAGCACCGCGACGACCCAGCCGAAGACAATCAAGGCTGCCGCCGTTATGCGAGTCCGGACCGAGTACTCGCACTGCCAGAGCAGAAAAAAGGACGTCAGGGAGCCGACCAGCCCGGCCCCCATCCCGAAGAGCAGAATGCGATGCTCGTATTTCATAAGTGCGATTTTTTGATTGTTGAGGGTTGATTGAGAAATCGCTGCGTTCGAGGCCCTGTTCTTACATCACAAATCAACAATCAAAAATCAACAATCCGTTACTCGATCCCATGCTTCTCCAACCGCCGGTACAGGGCCCCCCGGCTCAGGCCCAGAGCGTCGGCCGCCTTGCTGATGTCGCCCTGGAAACGCGACAGCGCGTTCTTGATCATCATCTGCTCGACCTGCTCGATGGTCATGTTTTCGATGGCCGGTCCCGCCTCCGGCCTCAGCTCGATCCCCAGGTCGCTGGCTTGGATGCTGGTCCCGCGAGCCATGAGCACGGCCCGCTCGACCATGTGATCCAGCTCGCGCACGTTGCCCGGCCAGGCGTACGCCAGGAGCACCTGGAGCGACGCGGCGTCGAAGCCGCTCAGATTCTTGCGATATCGGCCGACATATCTCTGCAAAAAATGGGTGGCCAGCAGCGGAATGTCCTCTCTCCGTTCCCGCAGCGGCGGGATGCGGATCTCGACCGTCTTGAGCCGGTACAGCAGATCCTGACGGAAGCGCGAGGCCGCGATCTCCTCGGCGAGATTGGCGTTGGTCGCCGAGAGAATCCGCACGTCCACACGATGGGTCTTGGACGATCCGACCGGCTCGAACTCCCCACTTTCCAGGACGCGAAGCAGCTTCGATTGCAGGTTCGCCGGGATGCTGGCGATTTCGTCCAGAAACAGCGTCCCGCCGTCGGCGAGCTTGAATCGTCCGATCCGGTCGGACCGGGCGTCGGTGAACGCACCGGCCACATGGCCGAAGAGTTCGCTTTCAAAGAGCGTCGCCGGGATGCTCGCGGTGTTGACGCTCACCAGGGGCTTGTCCTTCCTCGTTGAGGCCCCGTGCAGGCCCTGGGCGACGATGCCCTTGCCGGCGCCGTTTTCGCCGGTGATCAGGACGTTGGCCTGCGAGGGTCCCACCCGCGCGATCGTCTCGAGCACCGGCTGCATCGCCCGGGACTGAGCGATGAAGAACGGGCGGTCCTCGCTCCGCAGCAGCAGGTTTTCCTGCTCGAGGCGTCGCCCCCTGCGAAGGGCCCTGCCCAGTTCCACCTGCGTCCGCAAGATGGCCAGGAGTCGCTCGTTCTTCCAGGGTTTGGTCAGGAAATCGCGCGCCCCCCGCCGCATGGCCTCAACCGCAAGCTCTACGGTGCCCCAGGCAGTCATCACCACTACCGGCAGCGTGCTGTCGATCTGCTGGACCTTCGAGAGCAGATCCAGGCCCTCCTGGCCGGAAGTGCTGCCCCGCACGTAATTGAGGTCCATCAAGATGACGTCGAAATCCTGCCGCCCGATCGCCTCGACGATGGCGGCCGCCGAGGCGACGGTTTCGATCTCATAGCCCTCTCCCTTGAGCAACAGCCTCAGGGCCTTGAGCATGCTAAGCTGATCGTCCGCCAGCAGAATCCGCGGCACAGAATCGCGATCGATCTTCTCCATCTCCAATCCGCAGCCCTTCCCTATAGATACGACGGGTCACTCAACCGCACAAACACCATGGGACCATTCTACCGTCCCGGCGGATGGAGTGCCAGCGTCCCCAGGTGAAAGACGGCGGTTTGCGGAGACGGACTATGCGGCGTCAGCAGGACATTCGCTGCATCATCGTGGGCGAGACGAAATCACGGACCATTGCGGGGGTGTTATGTCGATATTCACAGGGGTTGGGCAAGAACCAGTGGACACCAGACCACCGCCCCGTTGGGAGGCTCGCCGGAACCGATGGCCCGCTCCCCCGCCTGAGTTACCGTCTCCAGGGCGCACACGCCACCGGAAGGCGGCATCTTCGCGTGGACACACCCACCCTCGCGCGATCGGCGTCTTAAGACCTCCCGGGCCCGACGGCCGTCATGCCCGCCCCCAGCGGAAAGTCCGTCACTGGACGCGCGGACAGCCACAGGCGTGGCATTTTTCTCGGAAACAGCTGTAGATGTGAACGATCAGCTCGCAGCGGTCCTCGACGCCGAAACGGGAGAACAGCCGGCACAGATGCGTCCGCACCGTCGGGACGGACATGCTGAGCTCGCGAGCGATCTGCTTGTCCGAATGACCCTGAAGAAGCTGTTCGACCACATCCGCCTGCCGAGGGGGCAACGAGAGATCCCGCCTCAAATCGCTCCACTCCTGCTGCGAGAACACTCGTTTCTCCATGACTGATTCCATCTGCTTGCCCTCCGTGACCAAATCGGTTGCACGATGTTAAGGTACGTTTCGAACATACGTGTAGTCCCGCGAACACTCACCAGATTGCATGCCGCGAAAAAACCCGACGGGCTCACAAGTCACTGCGTCTCACCATATAGGGCTTTCCGCACAGTGCGCCAATTAGGGAAAATGCCTAATTGTGAGCGATTACCCAAATTTGGAGTACAACTGGACAGATTTGATCCACCGAAAGAAACGCTTTGGCCGAGAGCGGAGGAGTTGACCGACACCGAAACCTGTGGTATCGAGTGGTCTGCAATCGATATTCAAGGAGATCGCAGATGCAACGAATCATGCCTGCCGCGACGCCACGGATGGTTGCGAGCGTCATCGTAGCCGCCGGAATCCTGGTTTCCACCGCTTGCGCAGACGATGCGACCGTCGCACGGGACGCAGATGGCCCTTCCGCAACCGTCTGTGAAGCCGAAGAAATCTTCCCCGCCGTGCAGCAGCATGTCCATGGTTCGACGATCGTCGAACTGTCCAACGGCGATCTGCTGGCCGCCTGGTTCCAGGGTTCCGGCGAGCGGTGGGCCGACGACGTGGCCATCATGGGGGCCAGGCGAAAGGCCGGAGCAGCCGGTTGGAGCAAGCCGTTCCTGATGGCGGACGTGCCGGGCTTTCCCGACATCAACCCGATCCTGTTCCTGGACTCCCATGACCG